>JAFZZV010000024.1 GCA_017828855.1 Oscillospiraceae bacterium
CCACACTCTGGAGGTCACGCAGATCGCCAGGACCATTGCGAGGGCGCTGATGCTCAACGAGGACCTGACGGAGGCCATCGGGCTCGGGCACGATATCGGTCACACGCCCTACGGGCATGCGGGGGAGAGAGCCCTTGACTCGCTTTGCCCCGGAGGGTTCAGGCATTACCTGCAGAGCGTCAGGGTATGCGAGAAGCTCGAGAAGGACCGCAGGGGGCTCAACCTGACCTTTGAGACGCTCAATGGTATGGCCTGCCACACGGAGGGACCGGAAGCGGCCACACTGGAGGGACAGGTCGTGAGATACGCAGACAGGATCGCGTTCCTCAACCACGATTTCGAGGACTCGGTCAGCGCCGGCGCGCTGACGGAGGAGATGCTCCCCGCGCTTGTCAAGGCAAGACTGGGGAAAAGCAAGTCCGAGAGGATCACTACCCTGATAAGGTCGCTGGTGGATAACTTCAGCGACGGAGTGCTCTCCATGGATGAGGGCACCGCGGAGGCTTTCCGCGAGTTCAACGATTTCATGTACGAGACGATATACCTCAACACCGAGGGCGAGCCAAAGAAGGAGGAGCGCAAGGTATACGGCATCGTGGAATCGCTTTATGACTACTACCGCACCAATCCCGGATCGATGCCCGCGTTCTATGTCGAGACTGCATTCTCGGAAGGAGCGGACCGGGCGGTGACCGACTACATATCCGGCATGAGCGACGAGTTCGCGACTAGGACTTTCGAGGAGCTGTTCATCCCGAAGTCATGGCCGGTCAGCTGAGAGACAGGATGACCACATTTTAGGAAAGGAGGGCGCTGAAATGCCGCTGCCGCAGGATTTCATGGACGAGCTCCATGAGAGAAACGACATAGTGGATGTTATAGGTTCCTATGTGAGCCTCAACCACAGGGGGAGGCTCTATACCGCGCTGTGCCCTTTCCACAACGAGAAGACTCCGAGCTTCACGGTGTTTCCGGACACGAGCAGTTTCTACTGCTTCGGGTGCCACGAAGGGGGAGACGTCATCTCCTTCGTGATGAAATACGAGAACCTCGAGTACATAGAGGCCGTCAGACTGCTGGCAGACAGGTCGGGGATGACTCTTCCCGACGGGACGGACCAGAGCGCGGCGCAGAGGAAGAAGAGGATACTGGAAGCCAACAAAACTGCGGCGAGGTTCTTCTTCTCCATGCTCAACTCGGATCAGGGCAGGAACGCCAGGAAGTATCTGAGAGACAGGGGACTGCAGGACAGGACCATCACCAAGTACGGCATCGGATACGCCCCCAACACCTGGGATTCCCTGAAGAAGCATATGAGGCAGAAGGGATTCTCGGACGACGAGCTGGTCGACGCGGGGCTCTGCTCCAGGAGCCAGAGCGGGAACGTGACCGACTTCTTCCGGGAGAGGGTGATGTTCCCCGTGATAGATCTCAGGGGACAGATCATCGCGTTCTCCGGCAGGACGATAGGGGACGACAATCGAAAATATCTCAACACCAGGGACACGCCCGTGTTCAAGAAGAGCAGGACGCTGTTCTCGTTCAACTTCGCAAAGAACTCCGACCAGCACAGGCTCATCCTGGTGGAAGGGCAGATGGACGTGATATCGCTGTGGCAGGCGGGATTCACCGAGGCAGTTGCCACGCTGGGCACCGCCATCACGGAGGAACACGCCCAGCTGATCTCAAGATATGTGAACGAGGTGCTGATCTGCTACGACTCGGACGAAGCGGGGCAGAGAGCGACGAGACGCGCCATAGACATCCTCAGGGCTGCCGGCATAGACACCGGAGTTATCGAGGTGGTAGGGGCGAAGGATCCGGACGAACTTATCAAGAATTCCGGAGCCGCGGCGTTCCGTGCTCTCATAGACAAGGCCAGCGGATCTATGGAGTACGAGCTCAACAAGGCGCTCAGGAAGTACGACATAGAGGTCCCGGAGGACAGAGTCAAATACATTGATGAAGCGGTGTCCATCCTAGCAAGGAGCGGGTCCGCCACCGAGACCGAGGTCTGGGCGGGTAAGGTCGCGCAGCAGACCGGAGTGGACAAGAGCACCATTCTCTACAGCGTGCAGAGAAAGAGGAGCTCGAAGCAGTCTGCGGACACCAGGAAAGAGAACGACAGGTTCGCACAGAGCATCGGCGAGAGGTACAATCTGAGATCATACGAAAGGGAGAAGCTCGGAGCCGTATCTGCGGAGCGGAGACTCACGGCGCTGGTATGCGCGCATCCAGATCTGTGCAGGTCCATAAGGTCCAGAGTGACGGGAGAGGATTTCTCGTCACCGGAAGTCGGTGCGGTATTCGACAGCGTCTGCGGGCTGATAGAGAGCAATGATTTCAGCGGATTCACGTCCGCATCATCCGTGCTGGAGCCGGATCAGGTCGCTCTGCTCGCAGGGATGATAGCGGAGAGCAGCTCGGTGCAGTACAAGCCGCAGGACGCGGATTTCTTCATTGACAAGATCCTGGAGAACAGGTCCAGGGTGTCCAGCGAGGACGTGAAGAACATGTCTGCTGAGGACATAGAGAAGATGATTAGGAACAGGAAAGGCAACTGATGGGTGGCAGGAACGGATCGATAGACAGTCTGCTGGAGCAGGGAGCCAGGACCGGAAGGATATCTCTCAAAGCAGTGAACGAAGTTCTTGAGGAACTGGATTACGATGCGGTACAGATCGACAGGCTGTGCAGCGCGCTGGACGGCGGTACGATCGAAGCCGCAGACGACGCAGTGCCTGAGGCAGAAGATACATATGCTGCCGTGCCGGAGGACGCGGAGGATCCGGTCAGGATATACCTGAATGATATAGAAAGCATAAGCCCGCTCGCCCCCGATGAGGAGGCAGAGCTCTCAAAGAGGATGTCCGGCGGTGACCAGAGCGCAAGGCAGCGCCTTGCGGAATCCGGCCTCAGGCTTGTCGTAAGGGAAGCCGGAAGATATGCGGATAAAGGGCTGAGCATTCTGGACCTCATACAGGAGGGGAACCTCGGACTGATCAGAGCCATTGAGAAATATGAATCCACGAGGGGCATAAGCTTTTCGGCATTTGCCGTCTGGTGGATAAGGAACGCCATGACCCGGGCTGTCGCCGATCACAATAAGGCGTCACGGATCCCGGTACACATGGTCAGGACAGTGGAGAAGCTGAGAGAAGCGTCCGCGAAGCTTCTCAGCGAGAACGGAAGAAAGCCGAACGCGGAAGAGATAGCAGCCGCAGCGGGGATGTCGGAGGAAAAGGTCCTCGGGATCCTCAGGTTCGTCAGGGATCCGGATCTGGACTCGATCATAGACCGGGGGGAGACGGACGAAGTTCCGGATGACTCGGGTCGTGATGATACAGCGTCTTCCGGCAGCGCGGAGGACCGTACAGAGTTCAGACGGCAGATGGAGGACGTGCTCGCGACGCTCACTCCGAGAGAGGCGAGGATACTCAGAGCGCGTTTCGGGCTCGCAGACGAAGAGCCGAAGACCCAGGAAGAGATATGCAAGGAATTCAACGTGACTCTGGACAGGGTCAGGAGGATAGAGGCAAAGGCTATCAGGAAGCTGCACTATCCGGCAAGGGGCAAGAGGCTGAGGGACTATCTGGAGTGACGCAGCCCCATGCAGAAAAAATTGCTCTGTAATTAAAAAAGTGTTAGCAACAAAACAGACGATTAAATACACATGTTTCCGGAAGGGAGGAAAAAACACATGGCAAAGAGATGTCCGGTCTGCGGAAGAGAACTGTCTGACGACGCGAAATTCTGCGACGGCTGCGGCACCGATGTCACCGCAGTTGAGGCAAAGGAGCCGCGGAGCAGCGGAACCGGCGCCATCATTGAGGATTCCAACAACAAGTACCGCTGGGTATACGAACTGCCCATGCTCAAGAGCCTGTTTCTGCTTTTCGAGGTCTGGAAGGTGCTGGCCATGGCAGCGGCAGTAGTACTGATCTTCATGATCCTGGTGGCCCTAATCGGAGGCGACGGACTGGATGCCGTTATCGGCTCCGCCGAGCTAAGCGCTGTGACCCTCGGGATCCTTCTGGTGCTGTCGCTTCCCAGCTATCTGATAGTGACGAAGGCCAACAACGGCAAGTACACCGTCCTGTTCGAAATGGATGAGGACGGTGTTGACCACACCCAGATCAAGACCGACAAGGCTCAGGCGCTCGACCTGCTGACGGTCTTCGTCGGCGTAGCGGCAAGGAGCAGATCCACCACGGCAGCGGGACTCCTCTCAGCTTCCGGCGGATCGCTGTACTCCAGATTCGCAAACGTCAGGAAGATCAAGGGTATCAGAAGGAACAACCTCATAAGGGTAAACGGAAGGCTCATACACAACATGATCTATGCGGAAGATGCGGATTTCGATTTCGTATACGACTACATCGTGAGCCACTGTCCCAACGCCAAGGCTTCGCTGAGATAAGTTCTTAAAACAGAACACCGCAAAGAAAACGGCCATGCCCGGATGTGATACCGGGTATGGCCGTCAGTACATTATAAGGTTTTTTCACTCTTCTGTGTTCTCGGGAACGGGTATGCCGTGGCTCTTTCTTACCCAGATCACGATCACGGCGATCGCGAGGAAGAGGGGCAGTGAGAATACGGTGAACAGTGTCTGGTATCCGTAACGCGCCGCGATGGAGCCGTTGATAAGGTTTCCTATCACGAGGCCAACGTCGGAGCCGATATACGTGGACGAGCTTGCAGCGCCTCTGCGGCTCGGAGGAGTGACCCTCATCACCAGAGCCTGCAGCAGCGACACTGTCGCGGAGTATCCTATCGAGTTGAAGATCCCGTAGAGCACCAGATCCAGGAATGAGTGCGCCCTTGCGAAGATGTTCATCGCAACGAACAGCGCCAGCAGCGTCACGACCAGGATCTTGTCGGTCCCGTATTTGTCAGCAAGGGTGCCGAACAGGGGACGCA
>JAFZZV010000025.1 GCA_017828855.1 Oscillospiraceae bacterium
CGTCCTCTGTGCTCCTCCCCTACGAACACGAACCCGATGAAGGGACTGTATCCCTTCTCCTGCGGCATGTCGTCGAATTCGGTGAAGTCACAGAAGCCGAGTATCTCATCGCCTTCCCGGGCGATTATCACTCTTTCCCAGTCCCTGAACTGACCGGTCCTCATCATGTTCGCAAGATAAGGTCCTGCCCTCCAGGACACGCCGGAGGCGTATTCCGCAGCGGCTTCCCAGAGACTGTCCCCTTCCTTTATCACTTCCGTGCGGATGCCGTCCTCTTTCTTAAGGGTGAGGACTCCGGCGCAGAACGATCTCGCCTCGAACGTCAGTTCCGGGAACTCCTTTCTAAGTTCGGATGCGACGATGTATATCTCTTCTTTGTCCCACTCTTCTCCCGCACGGATCCGGCAGGCGTCCATCTCATCTCTCGTACCGAAAGCAACGTCACCGATGAGGATCATGCCGCCTTCGTTGAGGAGGTCCATAAGCTGCCTTATGAGCGATACCTTCCGCCCGTCCGTCAGATGGTGCAGTGAATATGTGGCTGTAATAAAGTCATATCTCTCTGAGAGAAGTTCCGGTGCCAGGCCTTCCGCCAGGTCTCCCGCATACAGATGGGCTTCCGGCATCTTCTCCGAAGCTATCTCCAGCATCCGCTTTGAGAAGTCCTGGCCGTATATCTCATGGCCTCCCTCGTAGAGTTTCGATGTGAGCGTACCCGTCCCGAAACCGAGGTCCAGCACCGATGTGCCTGGCTTTTCCATTATCACCCGGTATATCTCACCCAGTACGGCCTTATATCCCGCAAACGGGTAGCTGCCGTCCTCGTCGGAAAAACCGACCTCGGCGTCATATCCGTCAGCCCACAGGTCGAATCCCCTGCTGTCAAGCATCCGTGCGCTCCTCCCGCTCACTGTTCAGCTCGTCCAGCGTCAGCAGCGCCGAGACCGCCAGCAGCTTGGCTCCGATGGGCACGGCGTCGGGATCCGCCTGATACCTGGGGCTGTGCCAGGAGTGCACGCAGTCCTTCTCCTCGTTGCCCACGCCGAGCCAGTAATAGAACCCCGCAGTTCCGGGATAGCCGTCAACGCCCTTCATGTAGAGGGAGAAGTCGTCTCCGCCTCCGGAAGGTTCCGGGGTCGATACGGAGCAGCCTATCGCTTCCGCCGCTCTGAGAGCTATGCCATACAGGTCCCTCCTGCCGTCGTGCGGCATGTTGTCGGTTACAGGCAGGTGATGAATGAACTGAACTTCAGCTTCGCATCCGTAAGCTTTTGCGGTGCTCTCGCAGATCTCCCTAGCGCGTTCCCACATATTGTATTCGGTCTCTTCCCTGTAAGCCCTTATGGTGCCCCTGAGGGTGACCTTGTCCGGGATTATGTTGTTTATCTTCTCACCGCCGGCCAGTACCGACGCGATGGTCACCACGCCGGAGTCTACGGGACTCACGTTGCGGGCAACGATGCTCTGCAGGCCCTGTATTATCGCGGCGGAGGCCACCACAGGATCCACGGCCATCTGCGGGATGCCTCCGTGACCTCCCTTTCCCTTGACCGTGATGTTGATGTCATCCACGCTGGCCATTATCGGTCCGTGTATGATCCCCAGCTCGCCGGTCTTCATGAAGGCGTAGGTGTGATAGCCGTATACCGCCTCCACGTGCGGATCCTCCAGGACTCCGTCCGGTATGAGGAACCTAGCTCCCATGTTGAACTCTTCACCGGGCTGGAAAATGAACTTGACGCTGCCCCCTATCTCATCCCTCAGCTCGCTGAGTATGATGGCCGCGCAGAGCAGCCCGCCGTAGTGGACATCGTGTCCGCAGGCGTGCATCGCTCCTTCGTTCTGCGACGGGAAGGGACAGGTGGACTGCTCGGTGATCTCCAGCGCGTCTATGTCGGCTCTGAGCGCCACGCAGGGTCCCGGTTTCCCTCCTTCGAGGAGGAACACGGCGCCAGTCTCGGGCTGCTTCCCGTGTTCCGGGATGCCCAGTTCCGCCATCATACTTTTTATGTATTTCGTGGTCTCATATTCCCGGAGGCTTATCTCGGGATACATGTGACAGTGTTTGAATATCTCAAAGAACTTGTCTTTATATCTGTCCGCGATCTCAGATATTCTGGAGCATATATCTTCCATTATCACTTTCCCCGCATTGTTTTCTGTGATTTTCACAACACTTTTAAGGCTGTATATGTGATATTTACAACGCTTTTTGAGCTGTTTCTGTGAATATTACAACGCATCATATTCTATATTATCTTATTTTTTATTTATGCACATCAGTATAACAGCACATTAACAGCTGTTCTGGTGAATTATGTCCTGCCTCCGGCGTCCGTAAAGATCTTTCTTCTGTACTAATGAGCTTATTATATTGTCTCCATTAATTTCGTTGATAATCAAAACAAAAATCGGCTGACTCATGACAAAAGCCACGAGAATGCGCCGATTAGTGATTCAAAGACATTCTTGGATAACTGCCGAAAAAACTACGGAACCCCGTATCACGAGGAAAACTATTGTCGATTTATATCGATCTATTTTTCCATTAAATCATTACACAGAGAAAAGGAGCTGTGACAAAACTACCTCAAGAAAACGAGGGAGTTCATCACAGCTCCTTTTCATTATGCTTTTTCTATCAGTGGGTGATCTTTATCCCGTTTATCATTCAGTCAAGACAATCTTCCAGAAGGTGCCTGCGGAAGATATCATGGATCTCTTTCCACCCGCCGATCCCTTCCATACTGCAGTGCACCGTATAACCTTCACGCTCCAGCATGCTCTTCCAGCTGTCAGGCTCATCCCCCGCCATGTCGTTTACGGCGTGATCACCGGCAACAAGCATGAACGGGGCAAGATCGACGTTTCTGCAGCCGCTCTTCCCTAGCTGCTCTATGATCTCTTCGATCTCCGGCCATCCCTCCACGGTGCCCACGAACACGTTCTCCTGCCCCATAAGGCGGAACGCAGTCTGCAGCGCCGGATAGACCATGTTCGCGATATGACCGGTCCCGTGCCCCATCAGCACCAGCGCCTTTCCTTCCTGAGGCGGGTAATGTGAAATGACCACTTCCGCTGCGGCTTTCAGGTCATCCGGCGAGCTGATGAGCGGCGTCGAGACGCTAAGCTTTTCAAACTTGTCCTCATACCCAGCGGCGATACTGCACAGTTTTTCATACTCTCTGCCGGGGATAAGGTGTGTGGGCTGGATCACTACGTCCGTGTAACCGTCTTCCAGGATCTGCTCCAGAGCTTCCTCCGGAGTCGGGACAGGACGTCCCTCCTCCCGCAGCTTGCGGCAGATGATCCTGCTGGTAAATGCGCGGAACGGATCCCTGTCAGGGCACGCCTCCCTGAGGGAAGCCTCAGCGCTGATTATGGCGGCATCCGCTCCGGGCACACTGGTCCCGAAACTCACGGCAAGCAGAGCTTTCTTCATGAATTATCTCCTTTATAACGGTAATGCCGGGCAGCTGAGCTGCCCGGCTGATCTTTCACATCTTCTTTGTATTCAGGCAGCGTATCGCGTTGAGCACCGCAATGATCATAACTCCCACGTCGGCGACAACGGCGATCCACATATTTGCGACACCAAGCGCAGCGAGGATGAGACAGAGTATCTTTACTCCGAGAGAGAACACTATATTCTGCTTCACTATCCTGAGGCACTTGCGCGAGATCCTGATCGCCTTGGTGATCTTGAGAGGATCGTCGTCCATCAGCACTATATCCGCCGCTTCTATTGCCGCATCGGATCCGAGGGCGCCCATCGCGATGCCTATGTCGGCCCTCGCGAGCACCGGCGCGTCGTTGATGCCGTCTCCAACGAATGCGAGCCTGCTGCGCTCGCTGCTGTCCGCCAGCAGTACCTCGACTCTGTTCACCTTGTCAGCAGGCAGGCACTGGGAGCGGTATTCGGTCATGCCGACCTCCTCAGCCACCGCTTTCGCCACCTTCTCCGCGTCGCCGGTGAGCATGACGGTCTTCTCCACGCCCGCCTTCTTAAGCGCTGCAATGGCCTCCTTTGAGGTGTCCTTTATCTCGTCTGTTATGACTATATGTCCGCAGTATTCGCCGTCCAGCGCCACATGGACGATGGTGCCGGCGTGGTGGCATTCCTGATATTCGGCGCCGACGCTCTCCATCAGCTTCTCGTTGCCGATTGCGACTTCCTTCCCGTCTACTGCCGCGATGATGCCCTGGCCGCTGATCTCACTGACATCGGTGACCCTGCTGCGGTCTATATGCTTGCCGTAGGCTTCCTGCAGGCTCTTTGCTATGGGATGTGAGGAGTTGCACTCGGCATGGGCCGCGTACTCCAGCAGTTTATCCTCAGGTATGGGGCTGTGGTGCACCGCGGTCACGGCGAAGTTACCCTTGGTTATGGTACCGGTCTTGTCAAAGATCACGGTCCTCACATTGGACATGGTCTCAAGATAGTTGGATCCCTTTATGAGTATTCCCTGGCTGCTCGCCCCGCCTATGCCCGCGAAGAAGCTCAGAGGTATGCTTATGACTATCGCGCAGGGACAGCTGATGACCAGGAACGTGCATGCCCTTAACAGCCATTCCCTCCACAGCGCGCCGATGCCGGCATAATTGGATATCCCGGCTTTGGTGATCATGATGAACAACGGAGGCAGAACTGCCAGTGCCAGCGCCAGATAGCAGACTATCGGCGTATATACCCTGGCGAACTTCGAGATGAAGTTCTCGCTCCTGGATTTGTTGGATACCGCTTCCTCCACAAGTTCCAGTATCCTGGATGCGGTGGATTCGCCGAACTCCGATGTGGTGCGGATCCTGAGCAGCCCGGAAAGGTTCACGGAACCCGAGAACACGTCGTC
>JAFZZV010000026.1 GCA_017828855.1 Oscillospiraceae bacterium
GTATTCCTGTCGTTGATCTGTATGGGAAGGCCGTTCGCGATATTATTGCAGAACGTTGCGACTGCGCTGTTGTAGTTCGGCCGGCTCCATTTCCCGAAGAGGTTAGGGAAGCGGTAGACAAACACCTCGGCACCCGTCTCCTCCGAGTAGCGGAAAAACAGTTCCTCGCCGGCCTGTTTGGAACGGCCGTACTCGCTCTCGGAGAAACGCCCGCTCAGGGATGCCTGTATGGAACTTGACAGCATCACCGGGCATCTGTTCTCATATCTCTTCAGCGTATCCAGGAGAGTGGACGCGAATCCGAAATTTCCCTCCATGAACTCGCCTGTCTCTTTAGGCCTGTTCACCCCGGCGAGATTGAACACGAAGCCTGCGCGTTCGCAGAAACGGTCAAGCTCTGCGGGATCCGAGTCGATGTCATACTCGAACACGTCATCGATCACAAGCCCGCCGCGGGTCCTGTCCTTCCCGTCCCTGATATTCTTCAGGTTCTCACACAGGTTCCTTCCGACAAATCCCTTTGCACCGGTCACCAGAATATCCATGTTTACGGCATCCTTCCCATCGAAGCCAGTTCATTCCGTATATATGACAGCTCGAGGAGTTTCTTCTTGACCTGCTCCACATCAAGGAGCTCGGTGTTGCTGCTGTTGAACTCCGTCAGCGTATTGCGCTCGGTATCGCCCTTGACGAAGAACTTGTCATAGTTCAGGTCTCTCTGGTCGCACGGCACCCTGAAGAAATCGCCGAGGTCAACCGCATGCGCGCATTCCTCGTTCGTCAGCAGCGTCTCGTACATCTTCTCTCCGTGCCTGATTCCTATGACCTTGATCTTCTCCTTATCACCTCCGAAGAGCTCGCATACAGCTTCCGCCTGTGTCTGGATGGTGCATGCGGGTGCCTTCTGGACCAGGATGTCTCCTGACTGGCCATGCTCAAATGCGAACAGCACCAGATCGACCGCCTCTTCCAGCGACATGATGAACCTTGTCATCGTTCCGTCGGTGATAGTGATCGGGTCGCCGTTCCTTATCTGGTCTATCCAGAGAGGTATCACGCTTCCGCGGCTGCAGAGAACGTTTCCGTACCTGGTGCAGCAGATCTTAGTGCTCTTGCATGTCCTGCTCTTGGCAACGATGACCTTTTCCATCATGGCTTTGGACGTGCCCATGGCGTTCACGGGATAAGCCGCCTTGTCAGTCGATAGGCAGATAACGCTCTTGACTTCCTCGTCGATGGCTGCGGTAAGGACATTGTCTGTACCTATGACGTTCGTCTTGACCGCTTCCATAGGGAAGAACTCGCAGGAAGGGACCTGCTTCAGGGCAGCGGCATGAAAGATGAAGTCCACTCCGTGCATCGCGGGACGCACAGAAGCGATATCCCTGACATCACCTATATAGAAGCGAACCTTTCCAGCTGCTTCCGGGTATTCCTTCTGTATCTCGTGGCGCATGTCATCCTGTTTCTTCTCATCCCTTGAGAAAATCCTGATCTCTCCGATGTCCGTCTCAATGAACCTGTTGAGCACGGCATTTCCGAAACTGCCGGTACCGCCGGTGATCATCAGTGTTTTTCCGGTAAAAAGTGACATATAACGATCTCCCTATCTCTATCTATATGCTCTCTGCCTAAGACAGAGGCTGAAATACAAAAGTCAATATCTGTCAGCCGTTCATGAATGCTTTTATCATCGCTATCGCTTCTTCCACTGTGCCGTAATCGGGCCTCACAAGGAACACTTCCTCGCCGCCGAGGGCATAACTGGGCCCGTATATCTCTTCTCCGTCCACGGCGTATGACTCTATCGACCAGCTCGCCATATCGGTGAGCTCCATCCTGACCAGGGCGTTGATCTCCTCGCTGGTCATATTCGTCTCGACACATTGCGTGACGACTTCCAGCACATCCGAGAAATGAGCGATTATCGCAGGCGAGCAGGCTTTCTCTATTATTGCCCTGATGCATTCCTGCTGGTTCTTTCCCCTCTGCTTATCCTCGTCTTCGAAGGAATGCCTCTCCCTGATGAAACACAGTGCTCCGGCTCCGTCCACATAGTTGTCTCCGACAACGAAGTTGTGGTACCCACCTATTCCGTTTGGAGCCGTAAACTGATAATCGGAGCGTACGGTGATGCCTCCGAGGGCGTCTACTATCCTGATAAGCGAGTATATGTTCGTCCTGACGTAATAGTTGAACTTGATGTCGTACAGCGCTTCGAGGGTCTCCATGGAGCATTCCACGCCATACACCCCGGCATGGGTGAGCTTGTCCATCGCATAGCTGATGCCCCAGAACGGGACGTAGTAATCACGTGGCGTGTTTATGAGAAGTATCTTCTTGTTTACCGGATCGACGCAAGCAACGATATTTGAGTCTGCACGTGAGTAGTCATAGAAGTTGTCCGCATCATATGTGTCGATGCCGGCGAGATATACGATAAACGGTTCGCTCGCGACCTCTGCCTTCCTGACAACTGCATTGTGCTCAGTCTCGATCCCTATATCCATGAGATGGACTGCCCAGTCATAGAAATCGCTGTCGCTGCCTATGAACAGTTCCATGTACGCCTGGTTCATGATTATGGCATCGATCTCACCGCTTCTCAGCGCGTCGATCATATCGCCGAATTCATCATATGTGTAAACGGTGACATCGTTGTCTCTTCTGAACTGCCGCATTCCCTGGGACGTATATCCCCTGTCAACATTGAGCAGCAGCGTGCCCACCGCACATCCGTCGAACCCATCTCCCGGGATCTCTATCTGATTGCCTTCCTCGTCTTCCGTATACGTCGGAATGAATCTGGTGTTCCCCTGTACATAGATGCCTATCTGGGCATAATAGGTCTTGGGTTCCTCCACTATCTGTATGCTCTCGTATATCTTATACAGAGTGTATATACCGAAGACTGAGACTGCTGTGATTGCCAGACAAATCAGAATGCTCAGCACCGAGAAGAAAATGCTTCTTCTTGAGATCAACAGAAAGAGCAGTTCAGCCAGGATGAACGCTCCGATCCCCATAAGAATTTTGCTGAACAGTTCGTCCGGCACTATGCCGTGGGAATCTAGGTAGATGAAGGCAGAACACAGAAAGCAGAGTGAAACGGAAAACAGGGCAAAAGCAGCGACGAAGAATCTTCTCCTGATCCTGTTCCTTTTTCTGCTGTTCGATTTTTTCAGATGAATCCTCTGATCAACTGCCAATTCACCTGAAAGTGATGTGTTCCTTTCTTCCATGCCATTCCCAAAGCTTATCTATAGAATATGGATCGATCCGAACTGCCGTTCACTTTACGAAAAAGTATTGTTCTCTGACTTAAAGCCCTATGATCCATTTTATTATTGTACCATATATGGCAGACAAACAGAACCCGTCCGGAAGATACGTGCGCAAACAAGCGCACAGAGCACAACAGACACAGTATCTCCTGTACCGAGGAGCATGAGCATCGCGGAACAACGGCGACTGACACCCGTCTTATGTGTTCCAGGACAGCCGGTGATATAA
>JAFZZV010000027.1 GCA_017828855.1 Oscillospiraceae bacterium
AGAGAGTAGGAGTAGCCAGATCTCTCGCTGCCAACCCAAAATTCATCGTATGTGATGAGCCCATCTCCGCCCTGGACGTCTCCATTCAGGCTCAAGTCGTAAACCTGCTGAAAGAGCTCCAGAAGAAGCTCGGACTCACGTACCTTTTCATCGCACACGACCTATCGATGGTGCAGTACATCTCCGACCGCGTCGGAGTCATGTACCTTGGCAAGATGGTCGAACTTGCAGATTCTGAAACTCTGTACGCCCATCCGATGCACCCTTACACACAGGCGCTGATGTCGGCCATCCCTGTTCCGGATCCGGATACGGAACGGAGCAAGAGAAGGATAATAGTTGAGGGAGAGGTCCCCTCCCCCATCAACCCGCCCAGTGGATGCGCATTCCACAACCGCTGTCCTAAAGCCACCGAGAAGTGTTCACAGGAGATACCGGAATTCAGAGAGATCGAATCCGGCCACTTTGTCGCCTGCCACCTTTTCAGCGGCAACTATTAAAAGGAAGGAAAGAAAATGAAAAACCTGAAGAAACTCTTTGCTCTCCTGCTCGTTATCGTCACTGTTCTCAGTCTGACGGCATGCGGAGGCAAGAAGGAAGAAGAGTCTTCCAAGAAGACCGTGAAATTCAACACGGGCTTCGATCCCGACTCATTCGACCCGCAGGAAGCCAACGTCATGGAGACTTCCCTGGTCGACAACCAGATCTATGACTATCTTTACCGTGAGGACCTTAACGGAAACTTCGTCCCCTCTCTGGCTTCCAGCTACACTGTGGATGACTCCGGAACGGTCTACACCTTCACGCTCAGAGACGGCATCAAGTTCGCTGACGGATCCCCCATCAAGGCCAGTGACGTAGTGTTCTCCTGGACCAGAGCTCTCGATCCCGACAATGCGTTCGAGTATGCCTATCAGCTTTATTACATCAAGAACGGCGAAGCGTTCAACGGCGGTGAATGCACTGCTGCAGATCTCGGTCTTAAGGCAGTCAACGACAAGACCGTCGAAGTGACCCTTGAGAGACCCACCCCTTATTTCGTATCTCTCACCGGTTTCGTGACATACGGCATCATCTCGGAAGACTTCGCCAAGAAGCAGGAGAAGTACGGTGCTGACATCGACTCCACACTCGCATCCGGCCCATTCGTTCCCGTCGAATTCAACAAGGGACAGTATGTAAGGTTCGAGAAGAACGAGAATTACTGGGATGCCGATACCGTAAAGATCGAGGAGCTCTATTTCTACTGCGTATCCGAGACGACCACAGAGCTGACGATGTTCGAGACCGGCAACCTTGACATGACCTACATGAGTTTCACCGCTGCCGACACCATCAGGCTGAAGGATCAGATCAAGTACTGGCCTTCTCTGAACACCCGTTACCTCATGCTCAACAACGAGAACGGCGTTCTCCAGGATGCAAATGTCCGCAAGGCTCTTGCATATGCGCTCGATCTCAAGACACTGGCTGAGACCGTAGTCATGAACTGCGTTCCCGCAACCGGTTTCATCCCCAACGATATGGCTGCCGTCGACGATACCAGCAAGGTGTTCCGCAAGGAAGATCTGCTTGACGTAAACGGAAATGTTGAAGAAGCCAAAAAGTATCTTGCAGCTGCCGGATATCCGAACGGCGAAGGTTTCCCGACCGATATGAGCATCGTATACACCACCGGTGAGGCCAACAAAGCCATCGCCGAAGCGATCGTTGAGATGTGGCGTGTCAACCTCGGCATCACAGTTCTCGCTGAGAACCTCGAAGGGACTGTCCGCCGTGACAGGAAGAACTCCGGAGACTACTATATCTCACTGGACGGCTGGTCCACCGACTACATGGATCCCTACTCCTTCATGGAGATCATGCTGACCGGAAACATCTATAACAGGGGCAGATACTCCAACGCCGAATATGACAGGCTCATCAACATCGCCGCCAACTCCATGGATCAGAGCGAGCGTGAGCAGGCCATGGAAGCAGCCGAGAAGATCCTCATCACCGAGGACATGGGATGCATCCCGCTCTACAACTCCATCAAAGCTTATGTCGTCAACCCCAAACTGAAGGACGTCGTCATGTCCCTCATGGGCGGCATCGACTTCAAGTATGCCGACCTTACCGACTGATAAGCCATGGAAGAAAAGAAAAGGATCACTGAACCCTATGGAGACATAGATCTCCAAATGCTGAAGGATATCACCCTTTCCAAGGGTATAACCGGACATGAGGCAGGATGCTCAAGGGTCGTAAAAAGATACCTGGAAGGTTATGTCGATGAGATAGGATACGATAACCTCGGATCCATCTACGGCATCCAGAAAGGCAACGGAAACGGTCCTCAGCCTGCTCCCAAAGTCGCGATCTTCGGGCACATGGATGAGATAGGATTCTATGTCAGGGAGATCGAAGAAAGCGGTTATCTCAGGATCGTACCAGCCGGAGGACACTGGACTCACGTCCTTCTCGACCAGGAAGTCATAGTTTCCACAAGAGAGGGAAAAGAGATCTACGGAGTGCTGGGATTCGTCCCTGCTCACGGTCTCGCTCCTGAAGTTGCAAAGACCGTCAAGGATCTTGACGAACTGTACATCGATATCGGTGTATGCGACAGACAGGAAGCTGAGGATGCGGGGGTCAGGATCGGCGACATGGTCTCTCTAAAGACCGATTTCGTCGTGATGGAAAACCCGAATTTCCTCTGTTCAAAGGCATGGGATGACAGAGTAGGTGTCTCGATCGCTGTTGACGTGGTCCGCCGCCTCACATCTCAGGAGCATTACGCTGATGTCTATGCTGTAGGTTCAACGCAGGAAGAAGTGGGCCTGCGCGGCGCCAAAACTGCAGCGTTCGCGGTATCTCCCGATATCGGCATCGCCATAGACTCGACTTATGCCAGAGATGTGCCCGGGGCCAAATACGGAACCAATCTCGGATCGGGAGTAACGCTCTCGGTCATGGATGGTTCAGTTATAGCCAACAGAGAGCTCATCTACTACATGGAAGATATCTGCAAGGAATGCGGGATCGACTTCGTATATGATTTGTTCCTCAGAGGAGGAACGGATTCAGGCGAAATCCACAAGACGGGAAACGGGATCGTCAATATGACGCTCTCCATCCCGTCCAGATACATCCACGCTCACAGGGCGATCATCCACAGGAAGGACTACGCCGATACGGTCTCCCTCCTCGTGGAGTTCTGCAAGCGCGTCGACTGGGGTCTTGTGAACAGGTTCCGCGCGAGCAACAGATAGACCCGTATACCCAGCATAATAAACTACGGACCGGTCTTTATCGACCGGTCCATTTGCTTTCCTTGAGCTTTGATCCTTACTTTATCATGCTGTAGGCGACTGCCCTCACGCGGAGATGGTGGTACTCCTCCATGTTCGGTACCGCCTGATGCATGTATGTGATTGAGAAATTCTCTTCCGGAGAGATCTCTGTGTAAGTACCGAGCGCCCCGGTCCACCCGTATGCTCCGGGCGTTCCGTTGCTGTGAGCTATTGCCCTGCCCATGAGCGTCCTGACGCCGAGGCCGTAACCGTAACCGGCGAGATAGAAGTTGCGGAACTCTCCGAGCTGAGTATCATTGAGCATGTTGTCTCTCATCAGGTCCTGCGTCTGGCGGCTGATAAGCTGCTCTCCGTTGGGCATTATCCCTCTGTTCGCAAGGGTCGATACAAACTTGGAATAATCCGGAACTGTGGATATGATCCCCGCGCCGCCTGCCTCGTATACCGCATCAGGCTGGATATTCTCTTCCATCATCGCTTCCGCTCTGGTGAGCGTTCCGTCCTCGTTGCGGTGATACGGGACTACCAGATGGTCGGCCATATCTCCCCTGAGCCTGTATGCAGTGCTCTTCATCCCGAGAGGATCGAAGATGTTCTCCTGAAGGTATTCGCTAACCTTCTTGCCGGAGCAGACTTCTATGAGCCCTGCGACCAGTTCATGTCCGAACCCGTACAGCCAGTGCGTTCCGGGCTCAAACGCCACAGGTACTGCGCTCATCGCTTCGATATCCTGACGCAGTGTGTAGTACTTGCCGTACTTGTCCCTGAGACCTTTCCTGACCTCAGCCATCACCCTGTGCGTCTCATCGTTTCCGCCGTATCCTATACCCATAGCCATGTTGAAAACGTGCTTAACAAGGATCGGGTTATCAAGCGGCTTGATCTCGAAATTCCCGTTGGGATGGTACACGACCTTGTTGGTGTTCCTCCACTCCGGGAAATATTCGTAAATAGGATCATTGAGAAGGAACTTCCCTTCCTCGAACAGCTTCATCGCCGCAGTACAGATGATGACTTTGGTCATGGAGTACTGACGGTAGATGGTGTCGGCATCTATGGGCTTCTTTGCCTCCACGTCCTCATATCCGAAGTAGTTCTCATAGATCCTTTCACCGTCTTTGGTGACGATACAGCCGCATCCTGCAGGTCCGGTCTCAACGAATCTGCTCAGGAGGGCATCCATTTCTTTTTTGCCGGCCATTGTGTTCTCCTTATGCTGATTATTAGTTTTTTCTGCTATAGCTATTGTAATTCCACTGAGTAGCGTTTTGAACACTCAGTTCTTATGACAGATGATTTTTGTGCAATATCTCTCATTGTGTTGTTCAGTTTGATATATTTCCCGGACTGCATTCTGTATGCGCCGCACAAAAGATATAATAGTTACATGGATGATGATTCATCTGCATATATTTCAAGGAGGATAAAAATGCTCAGAACAGTTACCGTTGAAAACGGTGTTATCGAAGGCATCCCTGCAGCTGACCCCCGCGTTACAGCGTTCAGGGGCATTCCGTACGCTGCACCTGCAGTCGGTGAGAACAGATGGCGCGCTCCCCAGCCTGCGAATAACTGGACAGGCGTGCTCAAGGCCTATAAATTCGGCCCCATCTCCATGCAGCGCGTTCCCGGACTTGATCCGGAGAACATCTATACCAACGAGTGGAACGTGGATCCCGAGATCCCCATGTCAGAGGACTCCCTTACGCTCAACGTCTGGACCCCCGCAAAAAAAGTTGGCGAAAAACTGCCTGTATTCGTATGGTATTTCGGCGGCGGCCTCAGAGAAGGCAACCCTGCCGAGATGGAGTTCAACGGTGAAAGGCTCGCCAGGCGCAGAATAGTCGTCGTGACAGTCAACTACAGGCTCAATGCCTTCGGTTTCTTCTGCCACCCCGAGATCACCGCTGAGAGCCCTGAGTTCCCCGGGAACTTCGGCTATCTCGACCAGAGATTCGCAACCATGTGGGTCAAGAGGAACATCGACGCGTTCGGCGGAGACCCCGACAACATCACCATCGGCGGACAGTCAGCAGGCGGTGGCAGCGTAATGGCACAGGTCGCGTCTCCTCTCAACAAGGGACTGTTCCAGAAGGCGATCGTGGACAGTGGCATGGAACAGGTGCCTTATCCTCCCGGAATGTTCGGCTCCGCCCTCACGCTGGAGCAGGCTGAGCAGAACGGTATCCAGTTCTTCGAGGAACTGGGTGTAAAGACTCTGGCTGAGGCAAGAGCTCTTCCCGCTGAGTTTGTACGCGACAAGATGGCCGAGTCAAAGGTGAGGTTCGGCGTCGTGGTCGATAACAATTTCTATGTGGGTTCCACCAACGACAGATTCTTCCGTGAAGAGTGCGACATCCTTCCGATGATGTTCGGGCACACTTCAGACGAGTTCCCTGCTGCCCCCAGAGTGAATTCCATCGATGAGCTCAGAGAGTATGCAGTCAAGACGTTTGGAGAAGAGGACGCCGAGGAGTACATGTCAATCGTCACCTCCAAGACCGGATCTCTCAGAGAGACACTGCACAACGCTGCAGTCCAGCACCTGGAGTTCTCCTGCAGGCTCATCAGCAAGATGAAAGCCGCAAAGGGCAATAAGGTACCGTACTGGTACTGGGTATTCGATCCCGAGATCCCCGGCTGGGACGATCCCGGAACCTTCCATTCCAGCGACCTGTGGTTC
>JAFZZV010000028.1 GCA_017828855.1 Oscillospiraceae bacterium
GTCAAGCCCACGACATACATCGACAAGAAGACTACCTTCCTGCTCGACATCAACAGATATCTGCTCGACGAATAAGTCGCGATCGAGAGGAGCCCGGCCGTCAGCCGGGCTCCTACTGCACAGAACGAAAGGGAACAAATGGCGATCATCACTCAGGATTACTTCTGCCCAAGGATCGGAATGGCATCCGAATTCAGGGTGATACTTCCGGAGACCCCGGCGGGAACGCCGGCGGAGGCGGAGTCCACGCTTTTTCTGCTTTCTCCGGAGGGGGAGAGCGGGATGAACTGGATCACATCCACCAAGATAAAGGTGCTCTGCGACAGATACAGGACTGCCGCAGTTCTGGTGCCCTGCCTTCAAGGATGCTATACCGACATGGCGCTCGGATATCCCTTCTATCAGTCTCTAAGATACGTGAGGGAGTACATCCGGACGTATATGAGGGGGATACCCGTGGGAGAAGGGGATATGGCGGTCGCCGGGGCGTCGGTCGGAGGGACCGCAGCGCTTCGGTGGGCGATAGAGGAGCCGGAACTGTTCAGCGCTGCTGCGTCGTTCTCCGGCATGTATTCCCCCGACAGACCTGCCGGCGGGTGGTTCACCGAGAACAGACTGGAGAATCTCTACGGAGACGCGCAGAACAGAGCATCTGTGCGTGACAGCTATATGAAGATGTGCCGAGACACTGCCCGGGAAAATGTCTACATATTCTCATCACAAGACGATCCCGATGCGGACAGGGCAGCGGAGATCGCCGCAGCCATAGGCGGCGGAGCGGTATTCAGGACGGCAGAGGGATATTCCGGCTGGAAGACCTGGTCGGACAGGCTTGCAGATTTCATGTGCATGTGGAAGGAGGGGACGGTGTAATGTCACTGAGCAGACTTGACTTCTACTCCGAGGTCTTATCGATGGACCAGACAGTGTATGTGACTCTTCCCGACAAGGGGGAACTGGCACCTGCGGAGCCGCTGCCTCCCGAGAACGGATATCCCGTTCTGTACCTGCTCCACGGGACAAGCCATGACTGCAGCCACTGGCTCAGATACACTGGTATAGAACGCTACAGCACCGACAGGAAAGTCGCCGTGGTGATGCCTTCCGCGCAGCTGTCGGGATATGCCGACATGGTGCACGGAGAGGCATTCTTCCGCTATCTGACAGAAGAACTGCCCAGTATCATAAAGGGCCATTACTGCGTCTCGGAAAAGCGCGAGGACACCTTTGTGGCAGGCGTTTCAATGGGCGGATACGGCGCAGCCAAGATAGGGCTGACATATCCCGACAGATACGCAGCGATAGGCGCCATATCCAACGGAAACCATGCATACATGAGACCGATCGGACTGCATGCCAGGAACTCGAATGAGGAATTCCCGTCTCCGGTAATGGACGCAAGACATCTGCTCTGCTGGGGACTCGGGCTCGGAGAGGATCCGAGGGAGACAGCCGAGGATCTGTATCTGCTGGCGAGACAGGCTGTTGAGAAGGGAGGCCCTCTTCCCGCGCTGTTCCACACCTGCGGAAGCTTCGACAGGAACCTTGAGATGGCGCAGCACATGAGGGACTTTTTCCGGAGTCTTCCGGGAGACCCGTTCCGTTACTGCTACTATGAGGAGCCCTACGGGGAACACATCTGGGAGTACTGGGACAAGTGGATACAGATCTTCATGAGTTGGCTTCCGGTGAAGCTCCCGACATCCGATTTACCGCTATAAAGTGATACTATATAAAAACCGCGTCAGATGACGCGGTTTTTTCTATGAAACCTACAATGCCTAATTCATTGCCTTTTTCCCCTGGTTTTATATACTGTTCTTATGGTCCCGAAGGGTAGTTTTTCGGGCGCAGCAACGACAAATCAGGGGTCTGGAGATGGGTAAGAGTATTTTAGTTATTTCTTCCAGCCTGAGGGTCACGAGCAATTCGGCGATCCTGGCGCACGAGATAGTAAGAGGCGCCTTGGATGCCGGAAATGATGCGGAGTTCCTCTCGCTGGCGGAAAAGGATCTTAACTTCTGTACGGGATGCATGGCCTGCCAGAAGACACACAGATGCGTCATAAACGATGATGCAACGCTGATCGCAGAGAAGGTACAGTGCGCTGATGTGCTGGTATTCGTATCGCCGATCTACTATTACGAGATGAGCGGACAGCTTAAGACGATGCTCGACAGGATGAATCCGCTTTACGGATCCGACTACCGGTTCCGCGATGTGTATTTCGTCTGCACCGCTGCTGACGACGATGAGACAACGCCGGACAGGGCTGTGAGCGGGATAGAAGGATGGATCGCCTGCTTTGATAAAGC
Organism: Oscillospiraceae bacterium; assembly: GCA_017828855.1. Classification (GTDB taxonomy): domain Bacteria; phylum Bacillota; class Clostridia; order Oscillospirales; family Ruminococcaceae; genus RUG11783. Next base: position 2,316 of record JAFZZV010000028.1, read on the forward strand.
GACTTTCCGCGGGAAACTGTTCTGCGGCGGAGTCAACGAGCCCGGAGAGATCATGTCCAGATCCAAATGCATGGAAAAGGCATATCTGTTAGGCAGCAGACTGTGATCCGGATCACGATCAGCAGCCGAGTAAAAATGGTACACTGCCCGCCTTCACGGCGGGTTTTTCTTTGGCGGGTGCCCCGCATACCGGAAGTTGTGACAGAAGAGCATCTCGGCTATAATTCAGACAGGATCAGAATGCAGCGGAACAGGAGGGAAATAACATGAAGTGGTTCATCTTTTCAGACCTTCACGGATCAGCGTACTGGTGCGGAAAGGTCATGGAAGCTCTGGAGAGGGAAGGAGCAGACAGGATACTGTATCTCGGGGACGTATTCAATCACGGTCCCAGCAACGGAGAGCCTGAGAGGTACGGGCCTCCGGAAGTCATAGACATGCTCAACGCGCACGCGGACAGGATCATTGCGGTGCGAGGAAACTGCGATATTGAGACCGATCAGTCTGTCCTGAAGTATTCCATGCTGGAAGATTACAAGGCAGTCGGGTTCGGAGACAGGATGATCTATGCAACCCACGGACACATCTACAACGAGAACAACCTGCCTCCACTTGCGAAAGGGGACATACTCCTGCACGGGCATTCCCATATACCCGCGTGCGAGGATCATGGCGACTTCCTTTATCTGAATCCGGGCTCGGTTGCGCTCCCGAAGGGCGGCAGCACCAACTCCTACATGGTCATGACCGAAAGCGGTATAGAGTGGAAAGACATGGACGGCAACGTCACAATGACATATTCCTTCTGACGGGAGAAAGATCTTGAAGACGCTTATACTTTATGAGTCGCTCCACCACGGGAACACGAAAAAACTGGTGGACGCGATAGCTGAGGAATATCCGGTGGAGATACAGGACGCAAGGACCTTCACCGGGGACCTTTCCGACTATGATGCCATCGGTTTTGCGTCGGGCGTCGCGTTCTGGAAGATCTACAATGAGATATTCGACATCGCGATGGATAAGATGCCGTTCGAGAAGGACATATTCTTTATCTGCACAGCGGGGATCCCCGACAGGGATTATGCCGCAGAGATCCGCACGCTTGCGCAGCAACGTAACAACCGGGTCCACGGCGCATACTGCTGCAGGGGATTCGATACATTCGGGCCGCTGAAACTGATCGGGGGGATAAACAAGGGCTGCCCGACTGAGAGTGAGATCAGGGGAGCTGTAGATTACTACCGACTCGTCCTGATCGAATGCGGGATCGATCCCGATACGATGCAGCCTGCGCTGCCGGAAACGCAGGACAACTGAATAATAAA
>JAFZZV010000029.1 GCA_017828855.1 Oscillospiraceae bacterium
GAGGTGCGCTGCTGCACGTGCGGCAGGGTGAACCGCAGCCTCCTCCTTGAGGAGACCGACGGGCTGTTCGAGTGCGAGGAATGCGGCACGGTCAATCTGTGCATACCGTTCAGGGATCCGGAAGATCAGGGATGCGGCGGACCTGTGAGCTTCTACTCGCTGGCGCCGGCTCCCGAGAGGAGGGAACACAGCCATGTACATGGGCAGGGCACAGTCTGAGAAGAAACCCTTCTACGTGACCGTCACCGCCCTGCACTACATAGGCGGGGCATGCTGCCCCCAGGTCATAGCTCTTCCGTCGGGACCCGCAGTCATGATCGAGGACGTAAAGAAGGTCCAGAAACTGTCCGGAAAGGACAACGACGGAGCCGAGGAGAGATATCTCGTCAACCTCAAGGGAAAAGAGAGATATCTTTACCGGAAAGGGCAGAGATGGTTCATCTACCCGCAGAAGGAAGACCAGAAGCTTTTCGGTGTAGTACCAAACGAGTTCCTGTGAGGCAGTAGGGATGGCGGATGACAGATATTACCTCAGGGCGAGGGCAAACATAGAGGTCCAGGCGATACATTCCGCGGACGGAGAATCAACGCCTATCCTCATCATGCACAGGCACAGGATATACCACGTGTTCTCCTCAAGGAAGATAGGGGAGAAGCGCGGTTTCCGCAACTCACTGATAGAGATATACCGGGTAAGGATCAACGGCAGATATACAGAGGTATACTGCGAGGACGGGACCTGGTTCGTCCGTGAGAAGAAATACGTAGACGAGATGAGGGCATGATCAGTTCAGACAGGAAGAAAAAGTACGTGGGAGCCCACGTCATACACTATCCGGGCGGTGCATGCTGTCCAACTGTAGTGGAAGTGGACGGTAAGCCGTACGTCATACAGCGCATATTCAGGAACGGAAGGCTCAGGGCGGCAGAGAACCTGGGCGCGGAGGAGTATTTCCTCGTAGAGATATCCGGGAAGGAACGCGTGCTTCTGAGGGAGGGACAGCGGTGGTTCGTGGTCCCTGGCCTCGAGGTAAGGAAAAAGCCGGGCGCCGGTATATCCGGCAGGTGAACAGGTCTCTGTTCAATCACCGTCCGCTGCTGTTGTCGGCAGCGGGCGTTTCTCTTATAATCTAGGTGTTATTCCACAAACAGAGCTTTCTGCGGAGAAGCGTCATGACCGGAAAGGTAACAAGGATGATAATGGCTGCTGCATTGACCTTCAGTATCCTCAGTCTGTTCGGCTGCGGCTTCGGGAAGAAGTACCGGGTGTATGCCGCCCCGGGGATCGAGATAAAGCGCGACAGCTACAGGGAAGGCGAGACGGTCACCGTGCGCACGCACACCGTCATGGATGAGATAATAGATATTTATATAGACGGTGAGATAGCTGTCAGTTCGACCGAGAGCAACGACGAGTGGATAGTCGTAAAGTTCACGATGCCCGCACACGATGTGACGGTGGAACTCGGCTCGGTGAACATCTCCGTCGATCCGGGCAGCGGGTATCAGGTTCTGATATCTGCATTTGACATGACTACCGGGACAGAGATGTTCCAGCCGTACAACGAGCTGGTGCTGCTCAGGAAGGCAGACGGAAGCCTCGAGATGAGGAACGTCCTTCACGAGGAGGACAGCACGAGCTATACGTCATACGAAGTGCCGGATACAGCCTATGAGGAGATCCTCGGGGTGATCCTCGGAGAAGGAATGGACAGGTGGCTGGAAGAAGGCGAGGAAGACCCGATAGACGGCGCTTACTGGTCATGCAGCTTCCGGCAGGACGGAGATATGACCACAGTTACCAGCGATGATCCTATGATCGGCGACGGACACAGGTCCTTTGGAAAGGTCTGGAACGCCATGCTTTCCATGATAAACTCCGGCAGAGAAATCACTGACTCCGACTGACAGATGAGGAGCGCACAATGCTTAACGACGCATTCCGCACTGAACGGCTGATCATAAGAAGGATCCAAGAGAGCGACTGGGATGACGTGCTTAGGATCTGGGAGGATTTCGCTGCATCGGAGTACGTGATGTATGACGTGCCCAGGAATCTGGATCCGGAAGCCGTGAGGCGAAGGATAGCAGTATGGGCTTCCTATTCGAAGAGCGACGAGCACCTTTTCATGGCGGTATGCCTGGATGATACGGTGATCGGATACTTCGCCTTCAATGAGAATAAGACCGGTTACGAGACCGGATACTGCTTCTGCTGCGATCATGCCGGAAAAGGCTATGCCTCGGAGAGCTTCAGAGCAATAGCTGGGCGTCTTAAGGAGAACGGCGTTTCCGTCATCACTGCGGGAACAGCCATGGACAACGAGCCTTCCGTAAAGTTCCTGACGAGGAACGGATTCGTCCTCACCGGGCTGGAGCGGCTTTCCTTCTGCAGCGGAAGCGACGGAAAACCGTTCTATTTCATAGGCGGAGAGTTCGAATTAACACTGTAAAGCAAGTGACTTTACAGCCGCTGATCTTATTTATGTAACCGCGGCGACAAGATTCAGGCCGCGGAAGATGCTATAATCAAGAAAATCTTCTGAACGGAGGAAAACATGTTCTGTTCAAACTGCGGCGCCAAGCTTGATGACAGCGCCAAATTCTGTCCGGAATGCGGACATCCGGTAAATGCTTCCGGAACCGTACCGGCACCAGTTGCCGAGACACCCGCGGCCCCTGCTTTTGATACTGCTTCTGCCGCTTCTGTTTCCGGAGAAGTTCCCGTATTTCAGATGCCAGGCACACAGCCTGTCATAGAACAGGATCCAACTGTGAACCAGGCTCCCATTCTTGAGATGCCTGCGAGCAGCGCCCCGCAGACCTTCTCCAACGTCGATCCCGAACCCTTCAGACAGGATGCTCCGTCTTATCCGGAACCCATACAGTTCCCGGAGCCTCCCGTATTCCCTGATGATCCTCAGCCTGCGGCTCAGACATCCCAGCAGTCTGCTCCTCTTTATCAGCAGAGCAGTTCCATCTACCAGCAGCCGTCTGCAGGAACACAGACTGCTTCTGCAAATGCTACTCAGTACAATCTCAACAGCACCGGGCAGCTGCCGCCCACGACTGGCACATATAATACCGCTGCAGTTCAGGATAACGGCAAGAAGAGCAAAAAGGGAAGCAACAGCAGATATATACTTCCCATAATCATTGTCGGTCTTCTCATCGCAGCCGGCTGGTACTTCCTGTTCGGCGGGAACTCCTCCAACGAGCCCAAGGTCACCGATCCCACCCAGCTGGAGGAGTATCAGATCGCAGTCGAAGCATTCGACTCCGGTGA
>JAFZZV010000030.1 GCA_017828855.1 Oscillospiraceae bacterium
GGAAACATCTCTGGATCACGATTTAGAAATGCCTTTGAGATACTTGTTTAGAGCGGTCCTTTTATAGAACTCGGACGGGAACGATGCCATGATATCAGGGTCAGGCAAACCAATGCCTCTGGGAACACGCTTGCGTGGTTTGGCTTCTACCTTATCCGGCCTCAGGATCTGTATCAGTTCGGTCTCTTTCGGTTTTGTAAAAGTGTGGCTTCTTGATGCAAGTATCGGTGCAAGGCGCCGGATCGTCTGTTCACTCCACACGTGCGGTGTACTGCTTAGTCTGTAAGAAAGCACGTGCTGCACATGCGGTTCTGTTGCTCCGCCGTTTCTGGCTTCTGCATCTTCTTCCCTGATGTGGATCGCATCAAAGAATCCCGTCAGATATCCCATACCGTTATCTATCGTCTCTTTTCTCTCAGGATAACTGCTCAGCATGCTCGCCCACGCTTCTGCCATAAACTCCTTGCTGCCCGTGGCAAAAGCGTATTCCAGTGCACTTTTCCACTTGGATCTGTCTTCTGCCGTGAAACCGGACAGTGTTTGTTTGATCGCCTTGTTCTTGTGGTAAGTATCCAGCACGAACTTTACATTTGGCAGCCAGTTCAATCCTTCTGAGATCCATCCTGCTCCGTCTGCGTGCAGATATATCGTTGTTCCACGCAGATCATATCTTTTATCTATCTCATCTCTGACCTGATCCCACAGTTCTTCTGAGTTTTTTCCATACTCACTGATATGAAATACGTTCCTGCAGTTGCTGCGTTTTCCGTGACGCTCCACACCCTCATATACGCTTATTACCGGAACGATCACGCTGCCTTTCCCCAGTATCGATACGTGATCCTCATCTGCGTCTATATGCAGATATCTGACTTTCTTCTTCTGCGACAGCTCCGGGCTTTCCGGTGCATAAGACTCCCGGATCTTCCTCATTACTGTCTGCTTTGAGAATACGCCGTCCGTTACATATTCGCTGCTCTTTGCATATGACATGTCACACGCCGCATCTACCAGTGAATATGATGTCATCGGACTCATTCTGCTGTATGACTCTATGCCGGCTTGTGTATCTATCGGATACTCATATCCTACGGCTTTCCTGTAGTATGTCCTGTCATAACGGACCTCTCCGAATACGGTATAGATCTGTCTCGGATCTTCCCGCCGCTGCACCACTAGCTTCTTCTCGCGCCTGGCCTTCTTGTCTGCAAGAAGTGCCCTGTCTCTTTGCCTGAGGTATTCTCCTATAAAACTGCACACCAACGCCTCATATTCCGTGAGGAACCGTGTTTCCATCTCATTGAGAGTTACGGTTGAGGATGATTCCATCATACTGTACATGGAGTCCTTGAACTTGGCCACAATATCTTCTATGATTTGGTTCACGGGAAACATCTCCTTTGCTTTTTTGATTTGTGGTGATTCAAATTCTAGCAAATTAATGAGATGTTTCCTGTATTTTATTGGAGCGCGCCGCAGGCTTTCCTGCGTTCCGCTACGCTCCTCTCCGGAAAGCCTGCGGCCGGACGACCAAGCTTGGATACACAGATCAGGCTTGCTGCTATACTGGGGCTTCCTTTCCTAAAACTCCGACAATTATGTTACACCGAGAAAGAACCGAGTCCATTGACGTAGCTAGTTTCAGTTGAATCTATCGCGTCACGACACTCAGCGACTGAGTGAAGGTCAAGACTGATTCCATGCCTATGATGCCGAGAAAAAACGATCCGCGCTCAGGCTAATTTGGTCATATTCACATATATTGGTTGCAATTTGCAAAAAACAAATCAGAAGATATTGGAAATCGATAAAACTGGACTATAATGAGTATGCATTCATAAACCTTATTAAATGTATGGAGAAAAAGATGAAAAAGATCGTTTCTATTATGCTCGTTCTTATTCTTTCTCTTTCCCTTGTTTCCTGCGGAAAGAAAGAAAAGGAACCTGAATTCGATCCTTCTGCAAAGTCGGAAGGCGTTATGACTTATGCTGAATACGCTGCAGCAGCGATCGATACCGAAGTCACCGTAGAGTGCTTCGTCCAGGACCATCAGTCATGGTGGCAGGATAAGGTCACTGTTTACTGCCAGGATCCCGACGGAGCATATTTCCTCTATGAGCTCCCCTGCTCCGAGGAAGACTCCAAGAAGCTCGTTCCCGGAACCAAGATCAAGGTCCACGGCTATAAGAGCGAGTGGTCCGGCGAAGTCGAGATCGTCGACTCCGAATTCTGGTTCGAGGATGACGGTACATGGATCGCCACTGCGTTCGACGCCACTTCCCTCTGGGGCAAGGATGACCTCTCCAAGCACATGAACAAGCTCGTCACCTTCAAGGGCGTCAAAGTAGAAGCCAGCAACGACGAAGGCGCAGGTTTCACCTACAAGTGGGACGGCTCCGGCTCACAGGGCGATGACGTATACTTCTATGTCTCACTCAACGGCACTTCCTATCAGTTCCTGGTAGAGAGCTATCTCCGCGATTCCAGCACCACTGTCTATAAGGCAGCTGAAGGCCTCAAGGTCGGCGACACCGTTGATCTGGAAGGTTACCTCTACTGGTACAACGGACCTCAGATGCACGTTATCGGCATCACCAGCAAATGATCTGATCTGAGTTCAGCAAACAAGGACTGTCGAAAACGGCAGTCCTTGTTTTGCTATATGTATAAGTTTTCCTTTCATCTGATAAGGTCGGAATACAGTATGTCTTGATAAACACCTTTCTCGTAGAGTTTCTCGAACTCCTGCACCACGTAGGCTTTATCCTCATGATATGTGACGCCAAACCACATATCTTCCGACTCTGCCACAGTGACTGCCGTCCCGGAAGCTACCAGATCTCCGACGATTGACGGGAGGAGATACTCCTCCTTAACGGGATCGCTCAGGCCGGACACGAACTCCGGGAACCCTTTTCTGAGCGCATCCATGAACTCGGGAGGAAGGCACCAGAAGTTCATGGAAACGACCGCATCGAGAGGCAGCGGTCTGCCGCCGGCTTCCGCTCCGTCCTGTGTCCTGACGATGCCGGATGTCTCGACTATGCCGGTGAGTTTCCCTTCCCTGACCTCGCAGACACCGCGGGTCACTGCTCCGTTGTCCGACAGGGTATTGCCGAGGCGGTATCCTATCATTCCGTATCCGCCTCTCTCCAGCAGCCTGACTGCCTGTGAGAATGCAGCCTTTCCGTAATAGTCGTCAGCGTTTATCACCGCGAAAGGTTCCGCGATGATGCCGTCACATGACAGCACTGCGTCTCCGGTACCCCACGGCTTCTTCCTGCCTTCCGGGAACTCATCCGGTTCTGTGAGAGGATGCTTCTGGTACGCGTAGCGAAGCTCCACGTCAAGCTTTTCGCAGATATCTTTGAGCCTGTCGCCTATGACCTCATTGAAGTCATCCTCAATGTCCTTTCTGATGATGACCACGATCTTGTCAAATCCGGCGGCTATAGCATCATGAATGGAGAAATCTATTATGATCTCCCCGTTCCTTCCAACAGGCTCTATCTGCTTGATCCCTCCGCCGTATCTTGAGCCGATCCCAGCAGCCATAATGACAAGTGTCTTTCTCACTTCAAACCCTCCGGTATATGTTTTTTTCGTTGTACAGCAAAATAGTCCGTCGTTTAAAAACACGGTAACCAACACAAGTCGATTACCGTGCAACAGATGGTGGACGATACAGGACTCGAACCTGTGACCCTCCGCACGTCAAGCGGATGCTCTACCAACTGAGCTAATCGTCCGAGGAACAGTAACCATATTATCATAAGAATATATGGAATGCAAGAAAAACCTGTGACAGTTCCCCATTACACATTTCTCATCAGTTTCAGTCAAGTTCCCGCAGAATGGCGTCCGCCGATAGATCTCCGGGCATCTTCCAGTCGGTGTAAGACAGACTGATCGATCCTACAGCCGGTCCGTCGGGAACGCAGTTCCTCTTGAACTGGTTCTGGAAGAACCTGCGGAAGAACAGCTTAATCCAACCCGACAGCTGTTCACGCGTATATACGCCGTCGAATGCTGTCTCGGCAAGAAACAGTATCTTCTTTGGGGAACTGCCGTTGCGTATGAAGTGGTACAGGAAGAAATCGTGCGCATCATACGGCCCCAGGATCTCCTCCGTCTTCTGGGCTATCTCTCCCTGTGAGGAAGGCTTGAGCTCCGGGCTGACCGGAGTCGCCACGATATCATACAGGGCATCCCTTAGCTCCGGATCTCCGCAATTATCGGCGTAGTGTGAGACCACAGCGCGTATCAGCGTCTTGGTGACACTGCAGTTGACATTATACATGGACATGTGGTCACCGTTGAACGTGCACCAGCCCAAGGCCTCCTCCGACATGTCTCCCGTTCCCACCACAAGGGCATTCTCCATGTTTGCAAGATCCATGAGGACCTGTGTCCTCTCCCTGGCC
>JAFZZV010000031.1 GCA_017828855.1 Oscillospiraceae bacterium
CATAAAATACATAACGTAGTATACAATGGCCGAAATAAAGCCGGAGCAACTGTCATGTGCCCCGGCTTATTCTTTCGTTCAATCGAGCACCACAAGGCGTCCTTCCACATGCGCATCCAAGCCTTGATGCGTTGCCATGTATTCCTCTACGATGTTATTTACAGAGGTGGCTACGACTCTGGGCTTTCTGTTCTTCTGGACCTCCTCAAGAGGGATCCCGAGGAACTCGTCGAAATTCTTGTAGTGATAGTTCTGTATGCCGATCTTAAGAGTATCATCAGGCTTGATATCTTCGCCGTTGAATTTGAATTCCTCTAGCGAATGCGTGCTCTTTCTGTAGACGATCCTCACACCTCTTGAATACTGATAGAACTCAGTTTCCCCAAGCCATGCGTCATCGCGGAGGATGTGCATGATCATCTGTCTGAACTGCGCTCCGGTGACCTCGATCATCCATACGACATCATCAAATGGGGTGTTTTCCACCATGTCCTGATATTCTACGAGAGGGCCGAGTTCCTTTTTCCGGATGGACCCGGAGCCGAACATCATTATGTCGAAGCTGGATTCATCCTGCATCATGTCAGAATAGAGGTTGCCCAGCTCGGTCTCCTGCTCGCGTGAGGGGTGCGTGAGCTTTCTGGCCAGTCTTGTTATGACTCTCTTGTATTTGGCATCGGTGACCGACTGATATCTTCCTATCATTTCTGCCATCACAGGGTCAGGTGTGCAGTTATCTTCGTTGATAGGTACGCACTCCCAGGTGTAGTTCTTTATTACCTGATCGTCCTTATCGAACTCGATATCCAGTCTTCCTATGATATCGGTACCGGTGCCTGCCTGTACGATCGGAACACCGTTGATGACTTCCGGGGCATCCATGAAAGTGTGGGAGTGCCCTCCGATGATGAAGTCGACGCCCCATTCGGGATTGAGCAGCTCAGCAAGCCTTCTGTCCTGCTCTATTCCGATGTGCGACATGACGATCGTCATGTCGGTGTCCGTCGTGCGATAGTTGTCGCAGATTATACCGATCTCTTTGGCTGCTTCCTCAATATCCACGAAAGTGCCGATGACTTTTTCCTGACGTGCGGTTGCAAGGACTTCCTGTGTCAGGATCCCGATGAACAGGATCTTCATACCGCCGACTTTGAGATTGATGTAAGGCTGGAAGAGGCGGGTGTTGTTGAGAGTCACGAAAAGGTTGGCATTGATTATGGGGAACCTTGCGCATTTCTCAAGGAACAGAAGGTGAGCCAGACCATAGTCAACCTCGTGGTTGCCTATCGTGGCGACGTCAGGCTTCAGAAGGTTTACCAGGTCGATGGTAGAAAGACCCATGTATTCAGAGTCTATAATGGATCCGCGGAACATGTCGCCGGCAATGACATATGCGACGTTCTCTTCATCTTCGCGGACCCTGGAGATATAGTCGGACAGCATAGCGAGGCCGCCTGTCTTCTTGCCGTCAACTGTCTGGGCGAGAAAATCTCCGTGCATGTCATTGGAATGCAGAAGTGTCAGTTTTTTGATGTTGTTCGACATTGATACAGTCCTCAGAAGTTATTTAAGTTTGTAACCGGTGATGTATCCGTCCCGGAAGGTCTTTACGAAGGCAGAGGGAAATACTCCGAAACCGGTGCTGCCGGTCATCGTATAATTGTACATGTAGCACATACCGTTTCTCGTATGTACGGCAATAGTATGCAGTCCGGACCTGAGTTTGGCATCGTTCCAGTATGAAAGGATGTAGATGCCGGGTTCGCACATCTGCTCGAGTGTTGCGACAGAGTAATTGACTCCGTAGGACGCCAGTACTTTACCGATGTCAAAAGGATTGACACCGAGTTTTCCGTATCTGACGAGGGGGAAGCGCATCAGGCAGCCGCTTTCTTCAAACCGCTTGGCAGCGCCGGCAACTGAAACACGCTTGCCGGAAAGAAGCAGTGCGTTGTAGGCAGCGATCACTTCACAGCCGGAATCACGCATCAGAGCCTTGCCGAGTCTCATGGAAGAAACGCCGGTGCTTCTGCCGTCACTCTGGTCGTTTACGGTCAGGGAACGTATGTTTCTCTCGTCGTTGAATGCATAGTTCCTGGCAGCCGATTCAGCGTTCGCACCGCGGCGGGGGAACAGGTGGCGAAGGAGGTTTTCCGCCTTCAGCATGAAGTTTCCTACTCTAATCCAAAACTTTCTTGATCTCATCGAATCTGTTTCCTGAAACGGTCATGTAATATAATATAGCCGATATTATATTATGAATCATTTTAAGCAGAAACGGAATACCCAACAGAGAACAGCCAAAATAGAATTATACAGGATGTCCGGCAAGGATACCGGACAATGCCTACAGAAAAGACGCTGGCCCGGAAGAGGCTGTCTGGATGACGAGAAAGGAGATTATGGGCACGGGCCCTCCCGACAGAATCAGCCTGATTCTTAAAATGATAATAGTGTTTTCGAAAGGATATGACCCGTATGGATGAAAAAAAGAAGAACAGGCTGTGGCTCCTGTTCATAAACACACTGATAATGAGCAGCACCGCAAACTCCGGATACGCGATGATAAGCGTTATGGAGAAGGTGTTTGTTAAGAAACTGGGACTGCTGACTGAAGAAGAGCTCTCTGACTGCACAGCTATGGCGCAGAGTTCTCCCGGCCCGATCGCAATCAACTCCTCGTGTCTTGTAGGTTATCGGGTAGCGGGATTGCCGGGGGCGCTGGCGGCCATGACCGGATGCGCGATACCGCCGATCGCTTTCATGGTGTTAGTGACGGTATTTTACAGTTATATCGTCTCAAACAGATATGTCGAAGTATTCATGAGAGGGATGCAGGCCGGTGCTGTTGCTCTGGTACTGAATTTTGCGATAGGACTTTTCACTGGAATAAAGAAAAAGAAGGACGTCTTCCTGTGGATGCTGGCTGTTATCGCTTTTCTGTATATTGAGTTCACCGACTTCCCGGTATACCTCCTTGCGCTGTTCTGCATGACTGCCGCAGTCGTCAAGACTTTTCTTTTTAAAGGGAAGGGAGGGACAGAACAATGATGCTACTCAGAATAATAGTCTCTTTCATGAAGATATGCCTTCTGGCATTCGGCGGAGCATATTCCGCCGTACCCTTGATAGCGCGAGAGGTGGTTGATGTCCAGCACTGGATGACTTACGCGGAATTCGCCGACCTTCTCGCTCTTGACGAGCTTACCCCCGGACCGATCATGATCAACTGCGCGACTTTTGTAGGGATGAAACTTGCGGGGATCCCCGGAGCGATCGCTGCGTCGCTGGGATGCTGTATTCCTCCTGCGATCATCTGCTTCGTGCTTGACCTGATTTACAGAAAATACAGGGAGGTCCCCGTGATCTCGGTCATCCTTCAGGCGATGAGATGCATGTCTCTGGCACTGGTGCTTTCCACGCTGATCAGCCTCACGGCAAGCATTATGTTCCATGGAGCGGGAATATCGTTCGCAAATCTCGATATCCTGTCAGTGATACTCGCCGCCGCAACCTTCATACTAATAAGGAAGGAAGTGGCAGACCCGATAGTTGTTCTGCTCGGCTCCGGTGCCGTGAGCTTGCTGAGTTGGCTACTTCTGGGTATATAACAGAGAGAAATTTGATATTGATAACAAAAAGAGCTTCATTCAACGGAAAGAATGAGGTTCTTTTTTGTATTCAAGAAGCCGGCGCATTATATATTTTTAATATGATAGCCCTATCAATATATGTATTTTACATTATAAGATCCGTCCTGTAGAATCTTCCTTATGTTTGGGAAAACATAAAAAACAATAATCTGGAGAGGAGAGAGAAATGGATTGTTTGACCGAATTCTTTGGTTGTGACGTATTCGACGACAGAATGATGAAGAAATACCTGTCAGCCGATGTTTACAGATCGATCAGAAAAACTATTGATGAAGGCGAGGAGCTCGATCTCCAGGTGGCGAACGTGGTAGCGGATGCCATGAAGGATTGGGCGGTATCCAAGGGAGCGACTCATTATACCCACTGGTTCCAGCCCATGACCGGCGTGACCGCAAAGAAGCATGAGGGTTTCATTGAGATGGCACCGGACGGAGGAGTGATCCTCGAATTCTCCGGGAAAGAGCTAGTAAAGGGAGAGCCGGACGCGTCTTCGCTTCCGTCAGGCGGACTGAGAGCGACTTTCGAAGCACGCGGATATACTGCATGGGATCCGACTTCCTATGCGTTCGTAAAAGACAATACTCTTCATATTCCGACGGTATTCTGTTCCTACACAGGCGAGGCGCTGGACAAGAAGACCCCGCTGTTAAGATCGATGGAAGCACTGAACAGGGAGGCTCTGAGAGTACTCAAGGTTCTTGGCACGGATGATGTTAAACGTGTCACTGCCGTCGCGGGAGCAGAACAGGAATACTTCCTTATCCCGGAAGACCTTTTTGAGAAGAGGGAAGACCTCAAGTACTCCGGAAGGACGCTGTTCGGAGCAGCGCCGCCCAAAGGGCAGGAGATGGAAGATCACTACTACGCGGAGATCAATCACGGGATCAAAACCTTCATGGAGGATCTTGACCTTGCACTGTGGAAACTGGGAGTGCCCGCAAAGACTGAGCACAACGAAGTGGCTCCGTCCCAGCACGAACTTGCATCCATATACAATACAGTCAACGTGGCGACTGACCAGAACCAGATCGTTATGGAGGTCCTCAAGGAGACCGCGCAGAAGCACGGATTCGCATGCCTTCTGCATGAGAAACCGTTCGCGAGGGTGAACGGAAGCGGCAAGCATGACAACTGGTCGCTGGCCACAGATACGGGTATCAACCTCCTTGCACCGGGAGATACGCCTTACAGCAACATGAGTTTTCTGCTGTTCCTCTGCGCTGTTATCAGGGCTGTGGATGAGTATCAGGATCTCCTGAGGCTGTCCGTAGCCACAGCCAGCAACGACTGCCGTCTGGGAGGCAATGAGGCTCCTCCCGCAGTCATTTCCGTTTATCTCGGAGAGGAACTGACCGGCATTCTTGATTCTATCGAAGCGGGCGTTCCGTACGAGAGCACCCACGAGGAACTGATGAGATTCGGCTCGAAGGTATTGCCCGGATTCAGGAAAGACCATACTGACAGGAACCGCACGTCGCCTGTCGCATTCACGGGCAACAAGTTCGAGTTCAGGATGCCCGGGTCATCTGACAGCATTGCCGGACCCAACATTATGCTGAACTGCGCAGTGGCGGATTCGCTTAAGGTGTTTGCCGACAAGCTTGAAAAGGCAAAAGATGTCGAAAAGGCCGCTCGCAAGCTTATCGCGGACACTTACAAAGCACATAAGAGGATCGTTTTCAACGGAAACGGATACGGCAGCGAATGGATAAAGGAAGCTGAGCGCAGAGGACTGTCCAACCTGAGTTCCACGCCGGAATGCATCCCCCATCTTCTTGACAGGAAGAACGTTGACCTGATGAAGGAACTCGGTGTCTACACCGAGACAGAGCTCAGTTCAAGGTACGAGATCTTCCTTGAGAACTACTGCAAGACAGTGAGCATCGAAGCCAGGACCATGCTGAGGATGGCAGTCAGCCAGATCATACCCGCAGTAGAAAAATACACAGCAGACCTCGCGTCGAGAGCAGGAGAGAAGGTAAAACTCGATCCGGAACTGGAATGCAGGTTTGAGAAGGACACTGTCAGAGATCTGTCTGTCATTACGGACAGGATCTATGAAGATTCGAAGGCTCTCAGCACCTGTATGGAAGGCGTGACGGAAGAGGAGTGGGAGGCAAAGGCGGTCAGGATCCGCGATACGGTCATTCCCGCTATGGAGAAGCTCAGAGCTGACTGCGATGAGGCGGAGACCCGCACATCGTCAGAATACTGGCCGATGCCTACTTACGGAGAACTCTTGTTCGGTACGAAATAAACCGGGTAACAAGGTCCGTCGGAGAGAAAGGAATGGAGAGATGGCTGCTGGATCAAACCGTATTGTTTACAGAATTCTGTCGGTATGCAGGCGACAGCAGTACATAACTCAACGATAAGTCAGAAACGCCCGGCGCTCTCATCGAGCTCCGGGCTTGACTCGGATAAACAGAGTTTTTGAAAGGATTACCATCAGATGTGCGGGATCGTAGGATATACAGGGACCCAGCAGGCGGCTCCAATCTTGCTTGAAGGGCTGAAAAGACTTGAATACCGAGGGTATGACTCCGCGGGGATCGCGATCCTCTCAGGAGACGCCATCACGGTAAACAAGATCTCAGGAAAGGTCGACAAGCTTATCGAGAAGACGAACGGAGGAAAGGACTGTCCCGGTACCTCGGGGATCGGTCATACCAGGTGGGCGACTCACGGAGCGCCGACAGATATAAACGCACACCCTCATCTCAGTAATGACGGGCGTTTTGCAGTCGTGCATAACGGGATAATCGAGAACTTCCAGGAGCTTCGTGATGAACTGCTGAAAAAGGGATTCGTTTTTTACAGCGAGACCGACACGGAAGTTATCGTGAATCTTCTGGAGATGTACGATGAGGGAGATGTAAAAAAGGCGGTAATGAGGACGGCGTCGCGCCTGAGGGGATCATATGCCCTCGGTGTCGTATGTACGGATGAGCCCGGATGTATCTATGCAATGAGAGAATCCAGCCCGCTGATCATAGGGATAGGTGTAGGTGAGAATTATTTTGCATCCGATGTCACGGCACTGGTATCGCACACAAGGAATGCGATCTATCTGGACGACGGTGAATTTGCAAGGATATCTCCGGAAAAAGTCGAGATATTTGACTCTTCCGGGTCTGAGATAAAGAAGAAGATCAGCAGAGTCACATGGGATGTCCAGACAGCGGAAAAAGGCGGATATGAGCACTTTATGCTCAAGGAGATAACCGAGCAGCCCCGTGCCGTTAAAGCGGCGATCGATCCCAGGCTCAGCGGGAATGAGGTCACCCTGGATGATATAAGCATATCCGACCGGTATCTTAAGGGAGTCAGGAAGATCCTGATCACCGCGTGCGGTTCATCATATTACGCCGGATGCGCGGGAAGATACGCAATAGAGCAGCTTACCGGGATACCTGTTGAAGTTGTGCTCGCAAGCGAGCTGAGATACGGGAATGCGCTTATCGACAGGCACACTCTCATGATCGCAGTGTCACAGTCAGGCGAGACTGCGGATACAATCGCAGCGATCAGGGAGGGAAGGAACCGCGGAGCGAAAGTCCTGGCTATAGTCAACGTGGTCGGAAGCACTATCGCGAAGATGTCCGACTGGACGCTCTATACTTGGGCCGGACCGGAGATCTCCGTGGCCACGACCAAAGGATACACAACACAGCTGACGGTTCTCTATCTCATCGCTGTCTATCTCGGGAAGAGGATAGGGCATGTAGCGGAAGAAAAGTACGGAAGGATGATCGAAGCGCTCCAGATGCTTCCCAAGATGATCCAGGAGTCTCTGGATATGAACCCGTCCATTCCCAGGATCGCAGAGAAGTATCACAGTTTCCGCTCGATGTTCTTTATCGGCAGGAACACCGATTATGCGGCTTCCTTGGAGGGAGCGCTCAAGATGAAGGAGATATCGTATATCCATGCGGAATCCTATCCCGCAGGTGAACTTAAGCACGGAACGATAGCTCTTATCTCAGAAGGTCAGCCGGTAGTCGCGCTCTGCTGCAACGATTTTATTGCCGAGAAGACTGCAAGCAATATAATAGAAGTGAAAGCAAGAGGAGCGAAGGTCATAGCAGTCACATTCAGAGACAACCAGAATATACTCTCGCTTGCCGATGATGTGATCTATGTTCCCAGGATCGTGACTGAATTCTCTCCTGTCGTTGAGATCGTGCCGCTGCAGCTCCTGGCGTACCATGTGGCCAAGGAGAACGGATGCGACATAGACAAACCGAGAAACCTGGCGAAGTCCGTGACAGTTGAATAATGGGTCGGAGGAATGAAAAGCAATGACGAAGTACATATTTGTAACAGGAGGAGTTGTTTCGGGACTTGGAAAAGGGATCACTGCAGCTTCGCTGGGAAGACTGCTGAAAGCCCGCGGCCTTAAAGTCGCCTCCCAGAAACTTGACCCATATATCAATGTAGACCCGGGCACGATGAGCCCCTATCAGCATGGTGAGGTCTACGTGACGGAAGACGGAGCAGAGACGGATCTGGACCTGGGACACTATGAGAGGTTCATAGATGAAGACCTCAACAAGTATTCCAACCTGACTACCGGTAAGGTCTATTGGAACGTGCTCAACAAGGAGAGGAAGGGAGAATATCTAGGCTCCACGGTACAGGTGATCCCCCACGTGACGAATGAGATAAAGGAATTCGTTTACAATGTCGGAAGAAAGACCAATGCTGACGTGGTGATCACCGAGATCGGAGGAACGATAGGCGACATAGAGTCTCAGCCGTTTATCGAGGCGGTCAGGCAGATCTCGCTGGAGGTAGGCAGGGAGAACAGCCTGTTCATTCATGTAACACTTGTTCCTTTCCTGAGAGGATCTGATGAGCATAAGTCAAAGCCCACACAACACTCCGTGAAGGAGCTTCAGGGACTGGGGATAAATCCCAACATCATAGTCCTCCGCTGTGATGAGCCGCTGGAAGAATCCATCTTCCAGAAGATCGCGCTCTTCTGCAACGTCAAACCTGACTGTGTCATTGAGAACCTCACACTGCCGAATCTGTATGAAGCGCCTCTGATGCTGGAGGCACAGGGCCTTGCCGAAGTAGCCTGCAGGGAACTGGGCATCGCAGCGGGAAAGCCCGATCTCAGAGACTGGGAGGATCTTTGTGAGCGCATCAGCAGATCCCATTACAAAACTGTTGAGATCGGACTGGTAGGGAAGTATGTCGCGCTTCATGACGCCTATCTTTCGGTCGTAGAGGCTCTCCACCATGCGGGATATCATCACGGGCTGACCGTAAATGTCCACTGGCTGGACTCTGAGCTTATCAATGACGAGAACGTGGACGAGATGCTCTCGCCGATGGACGGGATAATCGTTCCCGGAGGATTCGGCAACAGGGGAATCGAGGGCATGATCGTGTCTGCGAGATATGCCAGGGAAAAGGACATACCGTATTTCGGCATATGTCTCGGGATGCAGGTATCATGTATCGAGTTTGCAAGAAATGTCTGCGGACTGCCTGATGCAAACTCCGGTGAGTTTGACGAGGATACTCCTCACAAGGTCATAGATTTCATGCCGGGGCAGAGCGATGAGATCGACAAAGGAGGCACGCTGCGTCTGGGAGCCTATCCTTGCCGCATTAAGAAGGGCACTGTCATGGAGCGCTGTTACGGTACGGAAGAGATAACGGAGCGCCACAGACACAGATATGAATTCATGAACGAATACAGAGAACTGTTCGAGAGCAAAGGGATGACACTGAGCGGGATCTCACCTGACGGAACGCTTGTTGAGACGGTGGAGTTCTCAAACAGGGACTTCTTCGTCGGTGTCCAGTATCATCCCGAATTCAAGAGCAGGCCTAACAAGCCGCATCCGCTCTTTATCGGGTTCGTAGGAGCTGCTGAGAAGAGAGCCGATTCACGCAGATAAGATAGATCAGGACACAAAAGAGGAGCACACCACGAGATGTGCTCCTCTTTATTTGGGCGCTAAATCAGTATGGATCAGTCTTCCTCTTCCTTGCCGGCCGGGCTGAATCCGGGCAGGCTGCCTCTGAACTCTTCCAGAAGCTTTTTGCCTTCCCAGTGATAGTCTACTATCTGCTCGGTCTCGGCCTTGAACACCATGGTGTTCCTCTCCTTCTGGGTGTAGGGTTTCCAGCGGGGCATTGAACGTCCGGTGGGGTCGTTTGCATTGTATGCGAACGCCGCCCAGGCGGAACCGCAGGTATCAGAGCAGGCATATGCCGCTGCCTTGTTGGCTGCGGTGTACATATAGGGGGCGAGCTCCGCGTTGTCGAAGAAGAAAGGTACGTCTGTGCCGTGTATTGCTTTCTGGACGGGATCCGGGCTCTCGAAAGCGAACACCGCGTTATAGAACGGGGCGGCTCCGTTGCCTTCCTTGGCCCTGGAGACGTTCTCCACGAACAGTCCCTGGAACTGGTCGTTGAGGATGGAGATGAATTTGTCGGCACCGGTGGAACCCTTGTCCAGTATCTCGGTGTATGTCTTGATGAGCTTGTCGATCTGCTCAGGTGTGTATCCGGCCTTGGCGAGCTCGCCGGGCAGTGTCTCGTCGGTGATCTCGAAGATCTCCGGGTTAAACAGGGCGATCAGAGCCATATCCTGCTTGGTGTAGCAGATGATCAGCGGGATGTCCTTACAGTAATCGGAGCCTTCCGCTCCGTCAAAGGGATCGTATTTGATGACTTCGCCGTCAAGGACGACAGGGAAGTTGAGGTAGGGACCGTCGCCTCTTGTGGCGTTGATCTCACGCATGGCCTTGATCAGGTCTTCCGGCGGGATCTTCTCCAGCTCATCGATGTTGTCCTTTGTGATGTGCAGGTGCTCCAGGAACGCGTCGGTATCCTTCTGCCCTACCTTGGGATCGGTAGCCTGGAAGCCGCCGGACTGTATGATAGCCTTGTGGAAAAGGCCCTTTGCGGAGGGCATCGTGAGCAGTTGTGCGACTTTTCCGCCGCCGCCGGATTCACCGAAGATCGTCACGTTGTCGGGGTCTCCGCCGAACCAGTCGATGTTGTCATGGACCCACTTGAGGGCTGCGACCATGTCGAGGTTGCCGATGTTGACCGAGTGGGCATACTTTTCAACTCCGAGATGGGTGAGATCCATGTATCCGAAGAGGTTGAGCCTGTGGGAAACACTGACCATGACCACGTTGTTCTTCTTGGCCATGTTGAAGCCATCCTGATGAGGGCATTCCGGTGTACCGGCAACGTTTCCGCCGCCATGCAGCCACACCATGACAGGGAGCTTCATGCCCTTGGTGAGGGCGGGAGTCCAGATGTTAAGCGAGAGGCAGTCCTCTGACTGGGGTCCCTTGCCCATCTCCATGTTGCCGGTGACTATCTCCTGGTTGATCATGTTGTATTTGGAGTTCGCGATCTCCGGTACCTCGATCCTGGGAGTGTCTGTCTGCCAGCACTTATAGGTGTATTCTTTTGCGTCAACGATGACGGGGCTCACATCCGGCTCCACCGGGGGCTGGAAACGGAGTTCGCCTACAGGGGCTTTGGCATATCTCACGCCGAGAAAACGGTAGACACCGTCGAAATAGTCGCCGCGGATCTTGCCGTACTTGGTTAGAGCAAGAACGTCTCTCATTGTCTTTTCTCCTTTTATTCTCGATCCCTTGGAAGGGACTGTTTTTGCGGGCGATCTGCGGACTTGCGGTCCACATAAGGTCCTTTCTGTCATTATGAAATAAAAGTACAGCTCTTTCAAGGTGGTGTTCCGGAAAGGCGGCTGCTCCGGGAAACAGTTTCGGACAGAACAGCCTGCAGGGAGATCCCTGCAGGCTGTTCGAAGTAATAATGATCAGTGATGACTGCGCTTTCCGGGCGACTCACTCGTCCGTATCTTCGTCTTCCTCGTACATGTATGCGATCTGATCCTCGCTTTCCGGTTCAGGCTCGGGTTCCGGTTCTGGTTCGACAAAAACGGTATTCTCCCATACGAAACGGTAGAAGTCGGTGTCTTCGATACGCAGACTCATGGAGTAGCGGTTGTTCAGCATATTCATATAGTATTTCTGATAATTCTCTCGGTACTTGTCGGTCTCGTCCTGATCACCGAACCAGACCGTCTCTCCGGTGGAACTGTTGTAGGTCATGGAGTCTGTGATGATGTTTTTGTTGTAGAGCGCGGCGCAGTGGACCGTGTTGGAGAACACGTCCCTTCCTGCCAGGAGTCTGGAATCATATCTCAGACCGAACAGATTCAGGACCGTCGGGAGGATATCGATGTTGCAGCAGGGCTCAGTGACATGGATCGGCTCCTCCAAACCGCCGACCCACATTATGCAGGTGCTCTTATACATCTCGAATTCCGTGTCCACTACATGACCGGCAAGGCTGTTCCTGTCTTCTTCGTAAACGTAGTAGGGATAATGGTCTCCCGCGAGGACGATGAGCGTGTTATCAAGCTTACCGGCTTCCTCAAGACGCTCGAGGAGGTAGGTCATGGCTTTCTCCAGTTCGTAGTTGCACGCAAGGTATCCTTCTCCGATGTACGTTAGAGACCTGTCTCCCAGGAGGTCCCAGACATCGTATATGTTCCAGTTGTACATGACATTGGCGTCGGTATAGGGCCCGTGTCCGCTGAACGTCATGTAGTATGCGCAGAACTGATCGTCATTTATGTAGTCATCGACTGACTGCTCCATCATCTCCAAGTCGGATGAAGGCCAGTATGTGGAGAACCACATCCCGTCGCCCATGAACTTGCAGTCAAAGCCGAGGTTGGGCAGCGATTCATCCCTGCAGTAGTACGAGCCGACATAATTGTGATATCCCCTTGCGGACACTCCCAGTTGTTCGCTGAAGATGTTGCCGAGGCCGTAAGGCATGTAGTTGTCGGAACTGTTGGCAAAGCTTCCGACAGATGTTCCGAACATCGCGTCTCTGGATACGTCAGGCCAGAGCCCTGTAAGGAAGGCGTATTCTCCGTTGGTCGTCGTGTTCTTGTAACTGTTGTAGTAATTATCCAGGATGATCCCTTCGTTTGCGAGCCTGTAAAGGGTGGGGGTGACGTTCGGGTCCAGTGCAAGTGTCGAGAAGGACTCTGCACAGATATATATAAGGTTATAGTCCCTGAGCATACCGGTGTACTCGTTCTTGGGAGATCCGATCACAGTGGAAAGATAGTCGCACAGTTCCTTCGTACTGCTGTCCGGGGCGATCTCGGACAGAGCCTGGAAATCTATCTCTTCGATTATGTTGGGAGATCTGTCGATCTGCACCACCGGCTCAGCGATCTCTTCTTCGTTGAAGGATTCCGCGTTCTGCACGGGTATCTCAGCGGTCTTCAGGATCATGCTGGATAACTCGACTATGGAGTTCGCAAAAACGCCAATCTTGGATGAAGATGTATCTGTATCTATCAGGTGGCTGTGGTAAGCATTATATACCGAGTGTTCCTCCGTACCGCCAAGGGGGAGAGCTGCGACTGCGGCGAACCACAAGGCGGGAACAAGGAGAAGAGAAATGAAGTGACCGGCCCATTTATAGTGAAGAGGTCTCTTAAGGATCAGCCTGAAGATCACGAATGCGGCAAGAGGGATTACAGTGATCGCTATGAGCTTGATGGATTCGCGCACGGTCGCCTTAAGGGCCCAGCCGAAGTTTCCTACTGCGTCGCCTGCCATTCCCGCCATGGCTACTGAGAACATTGATCCGAAAATTCGGAAATAGACGAACTGGGCAACATAGAAGAACCATACTGCAGCCAGTACTATGATCGATATTCCCCGGTCTGCAACCCTTTTCCTGAACCATCCGCACAGGAACGTGAAGAACATGGCCTCCGCAGGCACGAATACCAGCGCCCAGAAGGTGAAACCGCTGAACGAGGCATGTATCTGCCTGTAGAGGAAAAGCTCCCACAGAACGATAGACACCGCAAAGGAGAGGAATGTCAGAAGCATACTGACAAATCCGGGGAAAGCTTTGCCGCTCTTGTCTGTTTTCCTGGCTGCTGTCTTTCTGCCGGGCTTGGATTCAGGGGCAGACGATGTCTGCTCTTCAGGTTCCGGACCCGGAGCATAAACGGTCACTATATCATCAGCAGTATCACCGGAAACAGCGGCAGCTTCTTCATGGCTTTCTGTATCTTCAGGCGCTGGGATACCTGTGCTGCGCTGTGCAGCATCTGCCGCCATCTTGGATCTTTTCTTTTTTAGTCTGGAGCTTTTACTCATACGGAACCGGTCCTGGAATAAGGGATAACGGCGCTGCAGAAACATGGCCCTGCCTGTTCGCCACGACTAATTATATGAAAAACACCTGTGTATTGCAAAAGAAAACGCAACCGGTCGGACATGAAAAGGAGGCTTCTTAAGAAGCCTCCGCGCTCTTTAGAGAAGTACGACCGGCGTACAGCGAACACAACGTCTCACTGGTTGACCTTTGCGTATACCCTTCCGGTCTCCTCCACGTTCTTCAGGAAGAAGCAGACCTCATGAACGGTCTCTTCGACGAACTGCGAGTACGGGCCGCTGTGGCCGAATTGCGAATAAAGAATCGTCTTGCCGTGAGGGATACACTGAGCGGTCCTGAGCATGAGGTCGGGCCGGCTGATGGGATCCTCCAAGCATCCGATCATAAGCGTCGGAGTCTGTATCGTCCTGAGCGCTTCCTGTACATTGGCCTCGGTCTCGTAGTTGATCATCGGGCGCCTGTAGTCAAGAGCCAGTTCCTCGGGGGCCTGTTTTGCTCTGCGTTCCCGGTCGTATTCGGCGTTGATCGCCTTGCGGCGCTCGATCGCTTCATCGTCTGTCACAGGGTCGATCGGAGGCATTTTGATGCCCTGTGCGGCTCTGCTCTTGTACGACCAGCTGCCTTCGTCTATGTTGTGAGGACCGCCTACCATTGCCACGATGGCTGTCAGCCGTTCAGGATACTTCAGTGCGACATGCCAGCCGGTGCCAGCTCCGTGTGAACATCCCATATAGACGAACTTATCGATGCCCATCCTGTCCGCAAAGTGGACCACATCATCCGCGAACTTTTCGAACCAGTAGTTGCCGTAGTCCACCGTCAGATGTGTCGATTCGCCGATGCCCCTGTTGGTCAGAAGGAACACATGGTAGCCGTTGTTGGCCATCTCTCTTGTGGAACAGATTGGAGGGAAATCCATCATGTAACTTATTATGTACTTGTCTCCGGAACCGAGCTCCTCGTAAGCGATCTCGATGCCTTCTTCCACTTCTATCTTCTTTGCCATGAATAGAACTCCTTTCTTCTAATAAGACTATTATTCCCGTGACGAAAAGGCGGAGAGCCCTGCTCCCCGCCCGGAATATCAATCTTCCGTTTTCTGCGCAGCTTTTGCCGACTTCAGGACGGAAGGTGCAATGCAGAGCACTGCGATGAGAGTTATCGGAGCGCAGCACAGATAGGCCATACGGACTCCGTCCATCCCTAGCCTGTTGAACAGACCGACAAGGGCCCCTCCGCCGAAACTCGCGATAAGGTTTCCCGCGGTGGAGAACGGCGTCCTGAGAGCGGTCTGGACCGAGGATCTCATGTTATCGGGAGCTTTTTCGTTGAGGAACTCGACGA
This sequence comes from Oscillospiraceae bacterium, assembly GCA_017828855.1. Taxonomy (GTDB): domain Bacteria; phylum Bacillota; class Clostridia; order Oscillospirales; family Ruminococcaceae; genus RUG11783. Next base: position 15,219 of record JAFZZV010000031.1, read on the forward strand.
CCTGCGTGGCATTGGGCACCAGCATGACCCCGTTGAACAGCATCGTGAGAGTCAGCACCAGCGGTGAATGGCATGATCCTACGATCAGCCAGCGTATCACGCCAAGGCAGAGCACGAAGAGTTGGGCTCTCTCTACACCGAGTTTAAGGAAAAACTTCCTTCCCGGTCCGAAATAGAACGGGAATTCCGAAACTGCAAGGATCATGTTTCCTATTCCGACCCAAGCATAGTTTCCTCCGAGCTCTGTCATGTAGATGCCGAAATACGCATGGCTGAACGAGTTGCAGAGCATATAGAAGAGATACATGATCAGGACGCGCAGCACCGCCTTGTCCTTAAGGAGGGCATAGACCTCCCTGATGTCATATTTCTCTTTTTCACCGGTTTCTTTTCTTTCGGTTTTTCCGACTTCCGGAAGGAAGAAGGCGGTGATCAAGGTGAGAAGCATCGTCCCGATGAGGATCGGGAACAGCATCTCCTTTTTCTTGTTCAGCCAGAAGCCGGACACCACCGCCATGACGGCGTAGCCGATGGTCCCGCTCATCCTGATGGGGCTGTAGGCGTACCCGTATCTTCTGGAACACTCGATAGCCATTGATTCATATATCCCCATCATGGGCTGATAGGTGATGTTGAACAGGATGCGCAATATGATGACCATTACTATGGTAGTCGCTTTTGAAAACGCGTACAGCAGTACGACTGAAATGCAGAGTATGGTGATAAGGACCTTATTCTTTGACCTTGCATTGTCCGCTATGACGCCGTAGATCGAAGACATACCGAGGCAGAGGACCTGGATCACACCGTTTATGATCCCGATGTAACCGGAAGGAACACCTATCTCGGTCAGATACATTGAGATGAAGCTTCCCTGTACGACTCCGAACAGGAAGATATTGAAATAGTAAAGATAAAAGATATAGGGCTTTGTGAAAAAATCTCTTTCCTTAAGTGACATGACAGTTACCTTCTGTCCGGTGAGGACAGCGTTAAGAAAAGGAACCCGGTAGATGCCGGGTTCCGTAGTTACTTGCTGACCGTTGATCAGAGCTGAGGACCGGCGGATACGAGAGCCTTGCCGGCTTCATTGTACTCGTACTTGACGAAGTTCTTCTGGAATCTCTCAGCGAGATCCTTTGCCTTCTCGTCCCAGACAGCGGGATCCGCATATGTGTCGCGGGGATCCAGGATGCTGCTGTCGACGCCGGGGAGCTCTGTGGGAACTTCCAGGTTGAAGATCGGGATCATCTTTGTGGGAGCCTTGAGCACTTCGCCGGAGAGGATCGCGTCGATGATGCCGCGGGTGTCCTTGATGGAGATGCGCTTGCCACTGCCGTTCCAGCCGGTGTTGACGAGGTACGCCTTGGCGCCGGATTTCTCCATCTTCCTGACGAGCTCCTCGCCGTACTTGGTGGGATGGAGCTCCAGGAAAGCCTGACCGAAGCAGGCGGAGAAGGTGGGGGTGGGCTCTGTGATGCCGCGCTCTGTGCCGGCGAGCTTCGCCGTGAATCCGGACAGGAAGTAGTATTTGGTCTGATCAGGTGTCAGGATGGAAACGGGAGGCAGTACGCCGAACGCGTCTGCGGACAGGAAGATGACGTTCTCAGCGTCGGGACCTGCGGAGACGGGGCGGACGATCTTCTCGATGTGATCGATGGGGTAGGATACGCGGGTGTTCTCGGTGACGCTCTTGTCCGCGAAATCGCATACGCCGTTGGAGTCGACCGTCACGTTCTCGAGAAGAGCATTGCGGCGGATCGCATTGTAGATGTCGGGCTCGGATTCCTTATCAAGGTTGATGACCTTTGCGTAGCAGCCGCCCTCGAAGTTGAAGACACCGTTGTCGTCCCAGCCGTGCTCGTCATCGCCGATGAGCAGGCGCTTGGGGTCGGTGGAAAGGGTGGTCTTGCCGGTTCCGGAGAGTCCGAAGAAGAGTGCTGTGTTCTTGCCTTCCATATCTGTATTGGCGGAGCAGTGCATGGAAGCGATGCCCTTGAGAGGCAGATAGTAGTTCATCATGGAGAACATGCCCTTCTTCATCTCGCCGCCGTACCAGGTGTTGAGGATGACCTGCTCACGGCTGGTGATATTGAAGACGATGGCTGTCTCGGAGTTGAGTCCCAGTTCCTTGTAGTTATCGACCTTCGCAAGGGAAGCGGTGTATACGACGAAGTCAGGCTTAAAGTTCTCGAGTTCCTCAGCGGAGGGCTTGATAAACATGTTCTCAACGAAGTGAGCCTGCCATGCGACTTCCATGAAGAAACGGACTGCCATCCTGGTGTCCTTGTGGGTGCCGCAGAATCCATCCACTACGAACAGCCTCTTGCCGGAGAGCTGGTCCTGGGCGATCTTCTTGACTTTCTTCCAGACTTCCTCTGACATCTCATGGTTGTCATTCGGATACTCCGGAGTGTTCCACCACACGGTGTTCTTGGAGTTCTTGTCCATGACAATGTACTTGTCCTTGGGAGAACGTCCTGTGAAGACACCGGTCATAACATTTATTGCGCCTAGTTCGGTGACCTGTCCAACCTCATAACCGGTAAGCCCGGGTTTTGTCTCTTCATTGTAAAGAACCTCGTAGGTGGGATTGTAAAGGACTTCCTTCACTCTCTTGATACCGTACTTGCGTAATACCATCTTTGACATAGTAAAATGAATTTTATAGAGTTAAACTGATTTCTTCCCTAGACTTGCAAATTTACGAAAATAAAGTACATTACTCAAGCCTTGCAGCGATTAATTTCGTACATTTGTAAAAGCCTTCATGTTTCCTGCAAAATGTTTGCCATGAAGGATCGTAAATAATTGTGATAAAACGATTTAAACAAATAAATTGATGTCGCCGGCAGATGTGCTGAAGGAGTATTGGGGCTATGATGGTTTCCGTCCGATGCAGGAGGAAGTCATCAGTGCCGCGGTAGAAGGGAAGGATGTGCTTGCCATAATGCCTACCGGTGGCGGCAAGTCGGTCTGTTTCCAGGTCCCAGGCCTCATGGCTGAAGGAGTTACCCTGGTCATCACACCGTTGATAGCCCTGATGAAGGACCAGGTCCAGAACCTGGAGGAAAAGGGAATCAGGGCTTTCTCAGTCCATGCCGGAATGTCACGGCATGAGGTGGACCTGACATTGAACAATGCAGCCTACGGCGACTGCAAATTCCTCTACCTCTCTCC
>JAFZZV010000032.1 GCA_017828855.1 Oscillospiraceae bacterium
TCCTGCGGCGACTGCCCTGTCAGCCTGAGAAGCATTGAGCACAGTTCCGGCTCCTATCAGCATCTGCGGGCAGGTCTCCTTCATGAGACGGATCGCCTCTTCCGCGGCTTCGGTGCGGAACGTCACTTCTGCTGCCGGAAGGCCGCCCTCACAAAGAGCCTTCGCCAGCTCAGGCGCATCCTTTGCATCATTTATGACGACTACGGGAACGATGCCGGTCTTCCATATTCTCTCAAACAGTTCTTTCATTGTCTTTTCTCCATATTTCTTTTGATCTAATTATATCTCAATATATGTTTACGACGTCCCTGAGAAGACTATCGGTACATACAGAATACTTGACCTTTCTTTGTACAAAGTGAATAATGGATTCAGCAAATCACCTCTCCATAAGGATCAGAAAATGAGACTGAAAGACTATACGGGACAGGAAATAAACGATCTTCTGGATTCCGGTGAGCTATCCATCCTGGAGGCTATGGGAGCCGGCGATCTCAAGAAAGAGATGGTATGGATCGGCCGCCTCTGTTCCTTTTATATCAAGCTCATCTGCCGCATCAGGGATGATCAGCGGCTGAGAAAGCGCGCTTCTGCGATCATCAAGTCTGCAGCTCCCGCATCCATTAACGGGCTGCTTCCACAAAGCGAAGATACCATCGTGGTCGGATTCAACCATCCTTCTCTCGGTGAGGTATGCAGGCTGCTGCACATCGGGTTCGACAGCTACCCTGACCGCGAGTTCCTTTTTCCGGTCAACCTTCCCTGGTACGAGTCCATGGTCGGTGTGATCCCCGAGCTGCACAGACTTGGGATCAACATTACTCCTATGATAACTCCTGCGACTGAGCAGAAGCTGACACAGCGCTTCGAAGGCGATCAGGGGAAGATGGACGAAATAGAGTTTCTCAGGATGGTGTTCGACCGCAGATACATCAAGGAGATCAAATCCATCGCCTCAAAGAAAGGCGTCATATTCATCGCACCTTCCGCCACAAGGCAGAAGGAGATCATAGGGGACTATGTCCATCCTTCCATGACAGTCGTCGCTCACCTTGTGCTCAAGGGAGGAAAGAGGGCGATGTTCGTCCCGGTGGCGGTAGTCTCCCCCATTCTGGGAAACCGGGAGCTCAACCTGTTCCGCAGATACAGGTTCATACCCTGTGAGACATTCTCTTCTGAGGAAGTGAGCGAACTTACCGCCGGAAGAGACAGGGCTTTCGACTTTACGTTCCTCAGAAGAATAGAAAAGGTATATCTTGAAAACACATCCGCTATTGAGCGCTGATATATGAAAAGGAGCTTGAGATGGCATCACTTAACACTTACAGAAAGATAGGTTCGCTCGCAGTCCTTGCCGCAGCAGCCGGATTTGCACTGGTAAAGGGCTTCAGCAAAAACAATGAGGAACCTGCCGAACGCAGAAAAGTCATCATCGACACCGACACAGGCGCGGATGACGCTTCTGCCCTGATCCTTGCAGCCAGCAGCCCGGAACTTGACATACTCGGGGTGACCGTGCTCGTCGGCAACGTGGATCTTGATCAGGCAGCCAATAACGCTCTTGCGGCGCTGGAGCTCGCCGGATGCGACGCACCTGTATACAAAGGTGCAGCCGAGAATTACACAGGTGAGCGGATCGAGGCTTTCAGCGTGTTCGGAACAGACGGCATGGGAGACAAGGACCTGATCCATCCATTTGGTACCGTGCAGGACGGCGACGCGGTAGACTTCATCCTTGACACAGTGAAGAAGTATCCCGGTGAAGTAGAGATAATCGCAATAGGCCCCGCAACCAACATAGCACACGCCATGGATAAAGATCCCGAGACAATGAAGCAGGTAAAGATGATTTGGTCCATGGGTACGGCAGGTCTCGGGCCGGGAAATGCGACCCCGGTAGCTGAGTTCAACGTGTATTCGGACGCTCCGGCTTACAAGAGAATGCTGGATTTCGGTTCGCCTGTTACTGTCATAGGTCTAGACATGTGCAGCGGAGATGCCCAGTGGACAGACAGGCAGTTCGACAGGCTCTCCATGTCGGGCGAGACCGGAGAGTTCATAACCGATTCGTTCTCAAAGCTCAGGGAGTTCTATGCCGGAAACGGCTCTGTCGGATCCGTGATGAATTGCGACAGCCTGGCCATGCTCTGCGTAGTAGATCCCAGTTTCATCCAGCAGTCCGTGCAGTGCCACGCGAGCTGCATCACCGATCCCGGCGAGACTTACGGACAGGTCATATTCTACAGGGAAGGCTTCAGCTACGATGTAGCCTCTAATGACGGAATTCACAACGTCACTCTGGTCACCGAGGTCGAGGCTGATGAGTATTTCGACCGCTATTTCAAACGAATCAGGAAATAAAACATAGTTTTTATCAGATCTCCTTGTATAAAACAGGGAGATTTTTATGTTTCTGTATATATTCTTTTTAGAAATGGTAAAATAATATAAATATCATAATGAGGGTAATAAACAATGCAGAAAAGAAAACATCTGGCTTTTATCTTAAGCGTGATCCTGTGTTTTGATCTTTTATGTGGATTATTCCCTGTATCGGCAAATGATTCCTTTACTGTCAGCGCAAATGATACAGGGAATCAGCATGTAACTGTCTACGTAACACCTGGGGCAAGTACGACACTGAGAGCAACAGTAACTCCTTCTTCTGCTCAGGTAACTTACAATTGGCATTACTTAGAATTTGATGAAGCAAACGGAACTTCGGAATATTACGACCTTCCTGGTGAGACCGGTTCGACTCTATATCTTCAGGGTATCAATAAAAGTCGTCAGTATTCATGCGAGGTCTCGGACTACTACAGCACCCAGACTGTAGATTTCAGCGTCACTATCAATAACGGACTTCAGATAACTGAAGCAACGATAAACGGAGCAGCAGTTCAGGGAACATATTCCGCCGCTCCCGGTGAGGCGGTTACGCTGTATGCCAAGGCAGAGGCTAATGACACCGATGGAATGACATACAGATGGTATAAGAACACTTATTCCGGGAATTATGAACATACACTGATTCCCGGACTTGACGGACCTCAAGCCAATATCACCGTAAATGAAAGCTACGAATATGAATGCTGCGTAACAGATAAATACAGCAATACCTCCAAAAGATACTTTAATATAAAAATCGAAAATCATCTGAAAGTTAAAGATAAAGCGGAGTCAAGTTCATATATTGAGCGTGACGCTGCTCCTGGCGGAGATGCTCTTCTTGAAGTGCTCATTTCGGCTGATGATTTGTCAGGAA
>JAFZZV010000033.1 GCA_017828855.1 Oscillospiraceae bacterium
CGCGTTGCCGATTGCATCTGCGTTCTGCTTGCCGTATACAGGCTCATTGTCAATGGGAGCTTTCTCCGAGTTCCAGAACGCGAACGGGATATCCGCTCCGTGCCATGCGGGCATCCTTCCCTCGGAAGGCATGTTGAAGGCAAACAGATATATATATGTATTATCAAAAGCGCTGACCTGAGAATGGATCTTCGCTGTCTCGCAGCTCGGACGTCTGAATCCGGCGTCGAGATACATAAGATCCAGGATGTCGTGATTCGGATATGCCTTCTTGAACAGATCGAGCAGCTCGCCGTATCTCTCGCCGAACCTGTCAGCGATCATCGCGAGCTTTTCATCCTCCGTCATGGTGACCTTCTTGTCTACCGGGATATGCACCTTGAAGTTGAACTCGCTCAAGGTCGTCCCCAGCATCAGGTCCTTGTCTTTCGACCATTCGCAGAATCCGTCAGATATAGGGAAGCCCTTGAAATACTCATTCTTGAGAGGCGCAAGGTTGACGTTTACTCCCTGCGGTATCAGTATCTTCTGGGCAGCCCTGTAGGCGTCTACCAGATCCCTGAAGGGGACCTCATATACCTTATCGATATTCTCTCTGGTTATTCCTAGATGGTCCATCATGGTCTTTGCAAGGAGCCTGGACTCTTCCTCCGTGGTCTCGGGACCGTCGTCAAGGACGCCGCTCATCACGATCCCTCTGGTGAAATAATCCTTTGCCTCCTCGATCTGGTACATGCTGAGGACCTTGCCGCCGCCGCCGGAATGTCCTGAGATCGTCACATTATTGGGATCTCCGCCGAAAGCTTCGATGTTCTCGTGGATCCATTTCAGCGCTGCGACCAGGTCCGCAATGCCGAGGTTCTTGGAGTTCTCGAACTCATCGCCGTAGTCGCTCAGGTTGAGGTGTCCGAGGACGTTGAGCCTGTGGTTCATGGACACGAAGAGCACATCTCCCCTGTTGGCCATGTTAAAGCCTTCCATGTTCTCGACTTCCATGATCGAAGAACCGGCAAAGAATCCGCCTCCGTGCATATATACGAACACCGGCCTCTTTTTCCCGTCATCGTGATTCGGAGCCCAGATATTCAGGAAGTAGCAATCTTCGCTCTCAGCCCAGGGGATGTTAAGCCCCATGTTCCTTGCGACCGGCCTGTAGGGATTCATCTGAAGCATGGTCGCTCCGAATGTCTTTGCTTCCTTTATTCCTTCCCAGCTGTCCGGTTCTTCCGGCATCTGAAATCTCTTTGCTTTTGCATAGCGCACACCCAGAAAATGATTGACACCCCCGAAGGTGTATCCTCTGAGTTTCCCGTATTTTGTCTCCACTACGGGTTCCACTGGATCATACAGATAAGCCATAATCATACCCTCCTATCGCTTTCCTAAATTATACCTTATGGGCGGCACAAATGAGAATGAGAAAAGGCAGGAAGCCGGCCTTTGCGGTCTTCTTCCTGCCTGATCGCTGACATCGGTCTCAGGAATTCTTCTCTTTCTCCCTGAAGTAGACATCAAACACGAACTTGTCCTGTGCGGAGCGCGGTCCTGTCGCCATCTGGATGGTGTCGAAGAACTGCATCGGATAGGGCTTCTCCGGTGTCACGGGATCCCAGTGGGGCATCGGTGTGCCGTCGGCGTCGTTGCCGTTGGGATCGCCGGTCTTGGCGAAGTTGGTCCAGTAGTTGCACATCTTCCTTGCAAGATCGTAATGATGGCCGTCCCAGGGTCTCCAGCACCTGGCCAGGGTCTCGAACTCGAACCAGAGGTCACTGGAATGGAATGAGCCTGCATCGTCTCCGGGGATCTCCGGGTCGAAGTTGTAGAAGTAGAAGCTTCTGCCAAGCTTTGCCAGCTGGGCTACCAGGATGTCGTTTCCGATGGCTACTCTGCTGACTGTGGCGGCTTCCTTGGCGGGTCTCGGATCCGCCTTGACTATCTCCTTGAACTCGTCGGCGTACTCGCCATAATGGTCGTCGATCCACTTCATGACTTCTTCTTCCTTGTCGAAGTCCGGGATGACCGGCGCGACGTCTCCGTCGGCCGCGTTCCTGTACTGCGCCATAGGATCCACGGAAGGTCCTACCGTGAACTCATCGACGGTGTTGCCGATGATGAACTGTACATCGTGGAACTTGTTGGCGAGGAGCTCATCAGCGATGTTGCCCTTGTTGTAGACAGGGTCGGTCACGTTTCCGATGAACAATCCGCTCTTGTTGTAGGTGTCCATGATGAACTGCGCGTCGAGCTTTCTGGCTTCTTCCAGAGTTTTTACTCCGAGCATATCGAAGAACTTGACTCCCTGGGCTTCCACATCCTCGAATGTGTGAGCCGGGAACGAGCCTGTCTTCGGGATCCCGGGGTTGATCGGGTTGAAGGACTCGACTATGCACTTCTGGAAGAGGCCTTCCGACTGTGAAGCGCACATGTGGGTGAGGACCGAAGCGCCGCCGGCAGACTGTCCGAAGATCGTGATGTTCTCCGGGTCTCCGCCGAAGTTGGCGATGTTTCTCTTTACCCACGCGATGCCGTATGCCTGATCCAGGAAGCAGAAGTTCGCTGGAGCCTCGGGCTGGGTCGCTGTGAGTTCCGGATGGCACAGCTGCCCGAAGACGTTGAGCCTGTAACCAATAGATGCCAGGATGACTCCGCGGGATGCGATGCGCTCGCCGTCGAACTCCATCTCATGGGGATAGCCTTCCATGAGGCCGCCGCCGAAAATCCAGATCATTACGGGAAGCTTTTCGTCCTTGGTGTGAGCCGGGGTCCAGATATTGACTCTCAGGCAGTCCTCTCCCATCGGGACTTCCGGATCAACATGCCATTCCTTGGCATAGAAAGCGTTGGGGTCTCTGCCGGGGATCCTCTGCATGGGGATGGGGCCGAACTCATAGCAGTCCCTGACACCTTCCCAGTCCTTTGCGGGCTGAGGAGCGCGCCATCTGTTCTCATAGCCTGTATCCGCCGCGAAAGGGATTCCCTTGTAGACTGTGATCCTCGCGTTGGTGCCGGGGAACCCGCGCACCTCGCCGTTCTCAGTCCTTGTCTGTCTCAGATACATTTTCATATCCTCGCTTCTGTAGTTTATTGTGTGCAGCGCCGCTAAAGCGACGCTGCTGCCGGTCGATCACATACCGAACTCTTTGAGGTTGATATCTACCATGTACTGCTCAGCCGCATTGAGCGGTTCAGTCTCCATCCTGATATCGTCGTAAAGCAGCATGCCGTAGGGGCTGTCGGTGGTGTACTTGCTCCAGTAAGGCATATCCGTTCCGTCGGCATCTTTGCCGTTGGGATCTCCGTTCTTTGCGAAATTGGTCCAGTAGTTGCAGATCTTCCTCGCACAGTCCATGTGGTGACCGGTGAAAGGTCTCCAGCACTTCATCAGCGTCTCGAACTGGAACCACAGGTCGCAGGAGTGGAAGCATCCCGCATCATCTCCGGGGATAGATACACCGAAGGTGTAGTAGTAGAAGTCAAGTCCGTGCTTAGCGCATACCGCGGCCATCAGTCTGTTTCCGATGCCCATCTGATGCACTACTGCGGCGTCCTTCAGTTCCATTCCGCCCGCTTTGACGGCTTCCTTGAATCCGTCGGCATACTGGCAGAACTTCTCGTCGACAAACTTGTTGACTGTTTCGTCGTCATCTGCCGGCGGTGCGATCAGGAACTCGTCCTTGGTGTTGCCCACCATGAACTTGACGTCGTTCATTCTGTTGCCGACTATGGTGTCCTCCATCATCTCGGTGAGGAACACACCGTCCGTCACTGCGCCCCAGAA
>JAFZZV010000034.1 GCA_017828855.1 Oscillospiraceae bacterium
CGGAAGAGAAAGGTACGGCGACAGAACTGTGCCTGGACGGACTTATCGCCGATGACGGGACAGACAGCATCTGCCTTATCCTGAAGTCAGGTGATCTCGGAGTCATAGGGAAACTGGTCGACAGGGCAAAGAGAAGCGGAAAAAAGATATTCCTGTACAGCGTAGGGCTCCTCAGAAGCATGGATTACCAGGAAAAAGATGATTCTGCATCCACTCTTGCAAAGCTCGCCGATTCAGTAGCGGAATACTACGGGATGCATCAGCAGGAAACTCATACTGATGCGGTCGATGACAATGCTGCGATCCACAGAGTACAGTTGAATCCCGAGCAGAAGTATCTGAGAGGGTTTTTCCTGTCTGAAGCCATGTGCGGTGAGGTTGCGCTGCAGCTCCTGCCGTATATGGGAGCTATTTATTCCAACAACCCCGTAAGAGGTGCGCTGCTGAATCAGGAGACACGGTTTCTGAGAGAAAACAGCGTTATAGACTGTGCGCACTCGAGTTCCTCAGCGACAGCGAGGTGTTCGCTGCTCACGTCTGTCCGCAGAAACAGGCGCATGGAAAGCGAGGCATATAACAGATCGGTCGCCGTGATAATGGCCGATTGGTACGGAGCGGCAGGATGCACGGAAGAACATCTCGCAGACCTTGCCGGAAGTGTCAGAAGATGTCTGGAAACAGCCTCATCGGACGGCAGGCACATCGCGGTGGGAGTGATCATCTCATCGGGAGAGGGATCACCCGTGAGCAGGGAGCGTGCAGCCAGTGAACTAACGGATGCCGGTGCGGACATCTTCTTTTCTGCCGACGAAGCGGCCGTATACGTGCGCGAGATCATATCCTCTGCAGGAGGAAGGAACTGATGGAACTCTTTTCCTCTAATGAAGTGAAAACGGTCGGGATATCTCTCGGCGGAAGGGTACAGGGAGATGTCACGGTGGATTATGTTCCTGAAGCAGGAGGGGACAGGACCGCGCAGGGATTTATAGATGCCTGGGAAAACACATTCAAAGATGAGACTGAACGGATCAACAGCGATACGGCTGATATGATGACAGCATCAAGACCGGTACTCATCGATATAAAAACGGCTGCGGACTGTGTGCCGGGACTGTCTGACAGGCTGATACTTCACAGCGGACCACCGGCAGAATACTGCAGGCTAGGAGAAGGGCACAGGAGAGCTGTTGCGGCGGCTGCGGTATTCGAGGGCTGGGCTTCCGGGCCGGAAGAAGCAGAGTCTCTTCTGGAAAAAGGAGATATCCGTATAGACAGCGCGGATCATCACAATGCATCTGCGACGGGATGCGGAGCGATAAGCCCTTCGATGCCGGTCTTCCGGGTATGTGACAGGAGAACAGGCAGTTACATTTATGCGCCTGCTGCAGTTTACGGAGATGAGAAGGTCTCGGACGGGAGCTGCAGCGTGAAGGCGATATCCTCGCTGGTATTCGCAGCGGAGAACCTCGTTCCGGCACTATCGAAAGCACTGCTTTCCAACGGCAGCGTAGATATATTCTCCGTCGCAAAAGAGGGGATGTCTGCGGGTGATGACTGCTGTCTCAGGACTGAATACTGTAGTTCTGCCTTCAGAAACCTGATCCTTAAGCATACAGTGGCTTCAGGAGAGAACATCACGGAGGAGATGCTGGATTATCTCGGAGATCCGCGGTTATTCCTTGAGTTGTTTACTGCAGCTGTCAAAGCGATGCTTGTCCCTGCGAGAAATAGGGAAGGATGTTCGTTTATCACCAGCTACTGCAGCAACGGAAGGATGGTCGGGATCCGGATAGCCGGAAAGAGCGACAGATGGTTCACTGCAGAACTGGGAGAAGACGCGGTGTGCGGGGACGAGATAGTATGCGAGCTTGCCGGAGCCGGCTCGGCATGCCTGTGCACTTCAGCCGCTGCGGCTTCGGGGACAGGTCTCGGACTGTTCGAACTGCTAAGGATCATGTATGATTCTTACAGCGCATCAGACAGATATATAGAAGCGCTGGTAAATCCGTATTCAGGTTATCCCGGAACACCTCTGTTTGTGGACTTCATAAAGATGTGCAGGACGTCTGTTCCGCTCAATGCGCTTTATGTCAGAAAAGGAGTCAATACCGTCAGAAATATAGGGATGCAGCTCCAGATGGAAGCTCTCAGGTCGTTCGTTACGGAAAGGTAAGAGTTGAAGGGACTGTTGAAAAAGATAAGAGATTCAGTGGAGGCGTTCCTGGAATCGAGAGAGACCAGGAGGGCATTCTCGACTGCTGTCAGCATGGTCGTTATCGCCTCTATGGTCTTCACGGCTCTGCTTTTCAGTTCTTCAGCCTCCGCAATGGAGGAGGAGAGGAGGATCGAAAAGACAGGAGGAGATGATGTCAAGAACTATATCTCGGTCCCCAATCTCATCAGGCTGGCTTATGAGGAACCGGTCTATATAGAGGTCCATCTGGCAGCATCGGCGAATTCGGAAGAGATAGAGGTCTCTATCCTTGATGAGGCAGGGAACCCTGTAAAGGGCATGCCGTTCGGGATCGCGGTCACGGACGAAAAAGGCGTTCAGAAGAATCATCTGGATGACAACTGCGACGGACTGATCACTGTGACAGGCGTCGGAACAGGGTCATACAGGATATCGTTCCTCCCCTGTCAGGGCTACAGAGACAGCGGAGATATAGAAGTAAGGGTTGAACCTCCTGTCGAACATGTGAGGATCGATGTTTCTGAAAGGATAATCAATGCGGGAAACGTTGATACGTCCGGAGAGGACAATCAGTACGGAAAGCCGACAAGGCCGGATCCGTCTGTCTCGCCGGCGGTCCTTCCCGGAGACACTGTTCAGTGGGTGGAATCCTCAAGAGAACTTGTCAGAGTGGACAGGGTCGATGTTCCGGTGACGGATGATTACGGCAATCAGCTGTACACGTCGGTTCCGGAACTCTCGTCAGAAGACGAGAACGGCGACCGCTTCCTCATCTACAACGACGGAACTGATGAGGTATCTGGAGTCAGAGCGGATATCGGATCAGACGGAACACTTGCTTATGCAGAAGTGTATGACAGCGATACAGAAGAGTGGATATCCTGCTACAGCAGCGTCGTGGACAGCTGCGGATATCCGGTCTGCGGAAGCGATGGTGAGACACCGGTATACAAGTTCTCAGTCGTGGCGCCTGTCGTAACGGTACAGGAAGTCGAAGTATGGCAATATCATGGCTGGCAGGAATTTGACGGCAATAGATATTACTATGATGCGGACGGCGTTCCGGTCACAGGTTCGCAGGTCATAAACGGAGAATCATACTGGTTTAATGATGAAGGGATCATGAGCAGCACTCAGGGCATCGATGTTTCGACATGGAACGGGGACATCAACTGGTACCGCGTAAAGGAATCCGGGATAGATTTCGTAATCATACGAATCGGTTTCAGAGGCTATTCATACGGCAGTCTCTACGAGGATGACATGTTCGAGACTTATTTCAACGGGGCAAGGGAGGCAGGGCTCAAAGTCGGAGTCTATTTCTACACACAGGCGGTCTCGGAATACGAAGCCGTGGAAGAAGCTTCCCTCTGTCTGACACTGCTTAACGGAAGAGGCCTGAATTACCCGGTGTTCATAGATATGGAGGATGCTGAATCCTATGAGGCGAGGACCAACAACCTCTCCAATTCTCAGAGGACAACGATAATCAACGCCTTCTGCGACACCATCCGTTCCGGCGGCTACCGCGCAGGTCTGTACGCAAACAAGTATTATCTGACGTACAAGATAAACGTGTCTCAGCTGTCGTCTGCAACAAGGATCTGGATCGCTCACTATACGAGTTATGCGCATCCGGAGTATCAGGAGATGTACAGTATGTGGCAGTACTCATCCACCGGAAGCATTCCCGGGATCTATGGGAACGTCGATCTGGACATAAGCTGGATGTAAAGGAATCAGGA
>JAFZZV010000035.1 GCA_017828855.1 Oscillospiraceae bacterium
TACGAACAGGGCTTGTAAACATATCGTTGATACCCGGATAAGTAAGATCCAGGAGAGAGATGAGATTATTCATGGCAGCAGTCTTCTGTACCGTAAAAAAATCCATCTGAGAATTCAAAGTCTTGAGTTGTGTACGAATAGTATCCATAGCTGAATACTGTCGCAGGTCAGCCCAGTTGTCAAGAGCATATCTTGCGATCTTCTTTGAATCGGCAGGATCAGACTTGACCTTGCGGAGTGAGTTGATCCCGAAGTTCTTGATAAGGTGGGGATTCACCGCACTGACAAAGATGTTCTTGTCGGAAAGAGCATTCAGGACAGGCTGATGGTACCTGCCGGTGCATTCCATCACGACTCTGGTGTCATCGCCAAGAGAGAGAACATAATCTGCCAGTTCATCCAGTTCCTTATGAGAATGACTGACATTGAACGGTGTTCTGAGAATGATACCTCCCGGCTGCAGCACAGCGACTGTGCTTTTACCTTTGGAGACATCGATACCTACTGCGTTGTACATAACCCGTACCTCCCAAATATTGATGTGCATGGTACCAGTGGTGATCCATTGCTTATTCAGTCTCCCGGGAGTTACACGAACATACACAAAGGCAGTTCAACCTGCTTTAACCGAACGGATGCGAATGGAAGACTGGTTGACAGGCTCCAAAACGGACTCAAAAATGGTCCAGGGTTAGTTCCGTCACACCGATGCCTTTCCATTCTACATCTTCAACAACGGGAGGGTTTCATCCCTAACGTAAAGGTTAGGTCTGAAACCCTCGGAACCATTACATGTTTATTGTAGGAGGTTCGGTTCATTGAGCGAAAGCGTCAGAACTGAGATATATGCGGATAACGCCGCTACGACAAGGATGAGCGACGCTGCGATAGAAGCTATGCTCACAGTGATGAAGGAGCAGTACGGAAACCCGTCCAGTCTTTATTCGGTAGGGCAGAACGCCAAGGAGATCCTTGAGAAAGCGAGAGAGGAGATCGCTGAGGTGATCAACGCGTCTCCCTCCGAGATCATATTTACATCGGGAGGCAGCGAAGCCGATAACCAGGCGATACGGTCTGCGGCGGAGACCGGCAGGAAAGCCGGAAAGATGCACATTATATCCACGGCTTTTGAGCATCACGCAGTGCTGCATACGCTTAAGAAGCTTGAGAGCGAAGGCTTCGAGGTCACCCTGATGGATGTGCACGAGGACGGGCTTGTCAGGGTCGATGAACTTGAAAAGACGATACGCGATGACACATGCCTTGTGACAGTCATGTTCGCAAACAACGAGATCGGCACGATACAGCCCATAAAGGAGATAGGCGAGGTCTGCAGAGCAAAAGGCGTCCTGTTCCACACGGACGCGGTCCAGGCAGTAGGTCATGTTCCGATCGACGTAAAGGAACTCAATATCGACATGCTCTCATCCTCAGCGCACAAGTTCCATGGACCGAAAGGCATCGGGTTCCTGTACGCGAGGAGGGGAGTGCGGATCACTAACCTGATAGAAGGCGGGGCGCAGGAAGGCGGGAAAAGAGCCGGGACGGAAAATGTCGCTGCTGTTGCCGGTATGGCGGCAGCTCTCAGGGAGACAGCTTCCCGGATGTCCGAAAACGCTGCTCACATGACCGAGATGAGAGACCGTCTGATAGACGGACTCGAGAAGATACCGCATTCAGCTCTTAACGGTGACAGGACGAAGAGACTTCCCGGAAACACCAACTTCTGTTTTGAGGGTATCGAGGGTGAGTCGCTTCTGCTCCTTCTTGATGACAGAGGGATCTGTGCATCGTCCGGCAGCGCCTGTACATCGGGCTCGCTGGATCCCAGCCACGTACTGCTGGCGATCGGGCGGGTCCATGACGTAGCCCACGGATCTCTCAGGCTCACTATCGGAGAGGATGTCACTGCTGAAGAAGTTGACTATATGATAAAAAACGTGACTGAAGTCGTGGAATACCTGAGGAGCTTCTCCCCGGTATGGCGCGATCTGATGAGCGGCAAGACACAATTCATTCTTTGAGGAGCATAAAGAGATGGCATTATACAGCGAGAAAGTAATGGATCATTTCCGCAATCCCAGGAACGTAGGGGTCATCGAGGATGCGGACGGAGTAGGTGAAGTCGGAAACGCCAAGTGCGGAGACATCATGAAGATGTATCTCAAGATCGACGGCGACATCATCAGCGACGTGAAGTTTGAAACATTCGGATGCGGCAGCGCTATCGCATCCAGTTCTATGGCTACAGAACTGATCAAGGGCAGACCGGTGGCAGAAGCTCTGGAACTGACGAACAAGGCGGTCGCAGAAGCTCTCGACGGACTTCCGGCATATAAGATGCACTGCAGTGTTCTTGCCGAGGAAGCGATCAAATCCGCACTGGATGATTATTACAGCAGAAAAGGAACTGCCCCGGAAGAAAAGTGAGGATAAAAATGTCAAGGATACACAAAGGAACGATCGAGCTGATCGGAAACACACCTCTCGTAGAGGTGACCAACATAGAGAAGGAATACGGACTGGAAGCCAGGCTTCTTGTCAAGCTTGAATACCTGAATCCTGCAGGAAGTGTAAAGGACCGCATCGGTAAGGCTATGATAGAGGATGCCGAGAGCAAAGGGCTCCTGCACCCGGGCTCCGTGATCATCGAGCCTACATCCGGCAATACCGGCATAGGTCTGGCAGCAATCGCTGCCTCAAAAGGGTACCGAATGATACTTACCATGCCGGACACCATGAGCGTCGAGAGGCGGAACATCCTCAGGGCTTACGGAGCTGAGATAGTCCTGACGGAAGGCGCTAAGGGGATGTCGGGAGCGATCGCGAAAGCCGATGAACTAGCTGCGGAGATCCCTGAGAGCTTCATACCCGGACAGTTCGACAACCCTGCTAACCCGAAGGCACACAGGGAGACGACAGGACCCGAGATCTGGAATGATACCGATGGGGAAGTCGATATCTTTGTCGCGGGGGTCGGCACCGGCGGGACCATTACCGGGACCGGCGAGTATCTCAAGGAGCAGAAACCGGGAGTTAAGGTCGTAGCAGTGGAACCCGCGACTTCGCCCGTGCTTTCCGAAGGCAGGGCAGGAGCACACAAGATCCAGGGGATCGGCGCGGGATTCGTGCCGAAAGTCCTGAACACCAAGGTATACGACGAGGTGTTCCCGGTGCAGAATGAGGACGCATTCAGCACGGCTGCGATGCTGGCAAGGAAGGAAGGCATTTCTGTTGGCATCTCCTCAGGAGCTGCGCTGTATGCCGCGATCTCGATCGCAAAACGTCCCGAGAACAATGGAAAGACAGTGGTAGCACTGCTTCCCGACAGCGGCGACCGCTACTATTCCACCCCGCTGTTCGAATTTGAAGAGAACTGAAAGAACCGTGTTTCAGGTCCGGCAGCTGAATAAGGCTGCCGGACTTTTTGCGCATAAAAAAAGAGCCGGCGCGCTGTTGTCACCGGCTATGCTGTATGATCAGGATCTTATTTTGAGAATGCGCCAAAGACTTTCGCGAGACCTTTCTTTGTACCTATCCCGAGAATGGATTCCATCTCCTCGGCAAGCTTGCGCTGATTCGGGTAGAATTGTTTCCTTCTCTGCGGGACCGTGAAGTCTTCATAAACGCTCCTGAGGTCCTCTTCTGTCATGTGTTTGATCAGTGGCTCGGAAAGCACATCGTCCGCGCTGAAGTTAAGTGCGACCTGGAAAGGCAGTTTTCCTTCCGGCAGGAAAAGCATGGAATCTACTGCCTTTTTTGCAAGCTCGCTCTTTACAGCGGAGTCGCTTATGGATGAAAGATGCCCGTCCAGTTCCTTCACCAGCTTGTCCAGAGCGGTGAAGTAGTTGTTGTGGATCTCGCTTATCGCAAACGCGTCGGTGCCTGCGAGGAGCCTCTTGAACGGGTTCGAAATATTCTTGTGAGTCGTCTCGAACAGTTCCATGGATTCCTTGCGGTACGCATCTGTGCGGCGGACAATATCGTTCACGACCTGTGTGGCTTCGTAGAGGACGACGGAATCAGCGCGTCCGGAAGACTTAGCCTTGGATACGGAGAATTTTGACCCGCAGTAGGGGCAGAAGGTCTCCTGGATCTCTTCCTCCAGAAGAACGGTCTTATTGCAGATGGGGCAGTTGACTTTGTATGATGCCATGATGGATGCTCCTGTTCAGTGATGGGTCTATTATACTATCTGTCGGCTCCGGAGAGAACAGTTTCATGAGGGAATAAGGGAAAAGGTCGACTGTGACCTGAGCGGATAAGGCGAAAGGGCAGCGTCGGAAATGGTATAATCAGATTATCATTGCTGCCGGTGAGGCGCGCCGCAAGGAGGATGTGTATGGCACTCAGGACTATCCTGCA
>JAFZZV010000036.1 GCA_017828855.1 Oscillospiraceae bacterium
GACGAATCCCCGGAGGCAGCGAAAGAAGGAGGAAAACGGAAGTGAAAAGGTGGTTCAAATACATCAAGCCTTACATGCTCTACTTCATACTCGGCCCGGTGTGCATGATCGTGGAGGTCATAGGCGAGGTGCTGATGCCAAAATGTCTGTCCATGGTCATTAACAACGCCGTCGAATACGGGTGGAGCTACCCCGTATGGATAGCGCTCCTCATGACGTTCATCGCACTTTGCATGATGGCCGGAGGAGTTGGAGGCTCGTATTTCGGAGCAAAGGCGGCAGTCAACTTCGCTGCTGATCTCCGAAACGACATATACGACAGGATACAGGGATTCTCCTTTACAAACATAGACAAATTCTCCACCGGGTCGCTCGTCACCAGACTCACAAACGACGTGACCCAGATGCAGAACATGATCAACATGCTTCTGAGGATGGCCCTCAGGGCTCCGGGAATGCTCATCGGCGCTCTCATCATGGCCATCATTATGAGGCCGTCGCTCGCGGCTGTGCTGGGGGTGACGATACCTCTCATGATGCTCTCCGTCGGATGGCTCATCAAGAGCGGCTTCACGCGGTTCGGAAAGGTCCAGTCCAAGATCGACGGGCTGAACTCAACGGTCCAGGAGAACATCACCAACATGAGAGTGGTGAAGTCGTTCGTGCGCGAAGAGCATGAAAAGACGAAATTCGGAAAGGCCAACCGCGAACTCAAGTCGTCCGGCATCTCGGCATTCAGGATGATGATGTTCATCTCACCCGTCATGACGCTGTTCATGAACGCCACCACCATCGCAGTGCTCCTGATCGGAAGCAGGATGATCTACGCCGGTGACATGCCTGTCGGCGATCTCTCCGCCCTCATCACATATGTCACGCAGATCCTTTCATCGCTCATGATGGTAACCATGATGTTCATGATGCTATCCCGCGCGATGGCTTCCGCGAAGAGGATAAAGGAAGTTCTAGACGAAAAGCCAGACATAGACGACAGCAGCGCCTCAGAGCCGGAGAAGACCGTCACGGACGGGCGGATAGAGTTCCGCGGCGTATCTTTCAGATACTACAAGGACAGCCCGGAAAAGGTGCTCGATTCGGTAGACCTTGAGATCCTGCCGGGCCAGACGGTCGGCATCATCGGATCCACCGGATGCGGAAAGACGACTCTCGTGTCCCTTATCCCGAGGCTGTACGACACGGACGAGGGCGAGGTGCTCGTAGACGGTGTGAACGTTCGCGACTATTCCCTCTACAATCTCCGCGAGGGGGTGGGCATGGTTCTCCAGAAGAACGTCCTCTTCTCCGGATCTATAGAGGACAACCTCAGATGGGGCGACGAAGACGCGACTGACGAGGAGATCCGCTCCGCGGCGAAGAGCGCGCAGGCGGACCGTTTCATCGAGTCGTTCAGCGACGGATACTCCTACGATCTCGGTCAGGGCGGAAGGAACGTCTCCGGAGGCCAGAAGCAGAGGCTCTGCATTGCCAGAGCTCTCCTGAAGCGCCCGAAGATCCTCATCCTGGACGACTCCACGAGCGCTGTGGACACCGCCACCGAGGCTATGATAAGGCGCGCCTTCGCGAGCGAGCTGAAGGACACCACCAAGATAATAATCGCGCAGAGGATCAGTTCCGTCAGAGACGCGGACATGATCGTCGTCATGAACGAGGGAAAGATCTCCGGAACGGGAACGCATGAGCAGCTGCTCGAGTCCAATCCGGACTACAATGAGATCTATTACTCGCAGAACGACGCGAAAGCGAAGGAAGGGGGTGCCGATTGATGTCCAAAAGAACGCTTGAAAGCCTCCAGAAACAGTACGCGAGAACTATAGAAGCCCCGAAGCGCGGTCCCGGGATGGGCGGCCGCAGAGGTCCCGGCCCCGGCGCTCCCAGAGCCAAGGGCAAGCCTAAGAATACAAAGAAGACAATAGGACGCATACTGAAGTATGTGGCAAAATACAAGATCCACCTGATCATCGTGTTTCTGTGCATGCTCGTCAGCACGCTCACATCCCTGTGCGGATCGTACATGCTCGCGCCGATAATCAACCGAATCCAGTACGAGGTGACCGGGGAACCGGTCCCGCTCAACGGACCCGGCGCAATCGCGGACAGCCTGATAAAAGGCCTGTCCTCGGGAGGGCTTGTCAGAGGGATCACAGGTTCCGGAGAATTCGCCGACGTGGCGTCGTATGTGCTCGCCGCGGTGTTCATCCTCGCGTGCGTGTACCTCGTCGGAGTATGCACTTCGTATCTCCAGGCAAGATTGATGCTCCACGTCTCCCAGAACGCTACCGAGGCAATAAGAAACGACCTGTTCAACAGTCTTCAGAAGCTGCCCGTCAGGTATTTCGATGCCAACACCACGGGCGAGATAATGTCACGCTTCACCAATGACGTGGACAACATAGACACGATGATGAACAGTTCCCTGACTTCAATGGTCTCCGGAGTCATCAACCTTGTCGGAACATTCATCTTCATGATAACGACCAACATCTGGCTCACGCTGATAATGATCGTATTCATTCCGGTGTTCGCCAAGGGCGGCGCCGCTCTCGCCAAGATCTCCGGCAAGTACTACGCCGGTCAGCAGGCGGCGCTGGGCGCTGTCAACGGATACATCGAGGAGACGGTAACCGGCCAGAAGATAGTCAAGGTGTTCAATCACGAGAAGACCTGCACCGAGGAGTTCGGGATGCTTAACGGAGATCTGCGCGGCAAGCAGTTCAAGGCGCAGTTCTGGGGCAGCATCATGGGTCCCGTGATGGGCAACACGTCCCAGATAACATACGCGGTCACGGTCGGCACCGGCGGAGTCTTCATGGCTCTCGGCATGCTTGGCGCGGGCGACCTCACAGTCTTTGCAAACTACTCCAGACAGTTTTCCATGCCGATCAACATGATTTCTCAGAACATGTCGACCATTTTCGCCGCTCTGGCCGGAGCCGAGCGCGTGTTCAGCATAATGGACATGAAGCCCGAAGAAGCCGACCGCACCGAGCCCGGACTGACCGAGGGCATCACCGGCGACGTCGAGATAGACAACGTCACCTTCGGATACAATCCGGACAAGACCGTTCTGAAGAACATCACCCTTCACGCCCGTCCGGGCCAGAAGATCGCTTTCGTCGGATCCACCGGAGCCGGGAAGACCACCGTCACGAACCTGATCAACAGATTCTACGACGTCTGGGAAGGCAGCATAAGGATCGACGGGAAGGACGTACGGGAGTACGATCTGGACTATCTGAGGAAAAACGTGTCGATGGTCCTGCAGGACACACACCTGTTCACGGGGACCGTAATGGAGAACATCAGATACGGCAGGCTCGACGCCACCGACGAGGAGGTCATCGACGCGGCAAAGACCGCCTCTGCCCACAGTTTTATAATGAGGCTGTCCGACGGGTATTCGACCATGATCGAGGGCGACGGGGCAAATCTGTCCCAGGGACAGAAGCAGCTGCTGAACATTGCCAGAGCTGCACTCTCCAAGGCACCGATCCTGGTCCTTGACGAGGCGACGAGCTCTGTCGACACGAGGACCGAGAGACACATCGAGCACGGAATGGACAGGCTAATGAAGAACCGCACCACTTTCGTCATCGCCCACAGGCTCTCCACCGTGCGCAACAGCGACGCCATCATGGTGCTCGAACACGGCGAGATAATCGAACGCGGCGACCACGAGACTCTGCTCGGGCTGAAAGGCAGGTACTACGAGCTCTACACCGGTCTCAAGGAGCTCGACTGACGCCGTTCCGCCCGCTTGAAACAGGACAGGATATTCTACATGCTCCTGTAAGCATTTTTGGAAAAGATCTGCCGGACAGCGGCAGGGTAAAAGGAGGATTCACATGATTAAGGTAGGCATAGTCGGGACACGCGGCCTTTCCGTCGTTGATGCGATGAAGGCGATGCCCGAAGACGTCAGGATCACCGCGATGTGCGATCTCGACGAGGATTCGCTCAACGGTGCAAGGGATTACATCATAAAAAGCAGCGGGAACAGTGCGGATCTCAAGACGTTCCGCATCTACGACGACATGATCGAAAAAGGCGATATCGACGCCGTCGTCATCTCCACTCCCATGCAGTGCCACGTTCCTCAGGCGATAACCGCGCTCCAGGCCGGAAAGCATGTCATGTGCGAAGTCACGGCGGCCGTCACTATGGACGAGCTCTGGTGGCTCATTGAAAACGTTGAAAAATCAGGCAAGATATACATGTATGCGGAGAACTACTGCTACGTGCCCGAGCTGCAGCTCGTAAGAGCGCTCGTCAAGAAAGGCTTCTTCGGCGAGATCTACTACGGCGAGGGCGAATACACCCATAACATCACGGATCTGCGCAACTGGCACGGCAAGACCGGCTGGCGCTCATACTGGCAGATGGGCACAAGGGGCGCCTACTATCCCACGCACTCCCTCGGCCCTGTGATGCAGTGCTTCGATAACGACAGAATCGCTTCGATCGCCTCCATCTCGCCCGGCAACCACAATCCGTTCGGTCTCC
>JAFZZV010000037.1 GCA_017828855.1 Oscillospiraceae bacterium
GCAGATCTCGGCAGCAACTGCTACCTGGTGACGACGGGATCCGATATCGGCCCGTCGAACCTGACGCTGTCGGAAGACGGAAGCAGGGTGTTCTCGGTCTGCACCGACATGACGGACAGCACCGTTTCCGCCGTAGTGATCTCTCTGAGCGACGGTTCAGTCACCCCCCTTGAGCAGGACATAAACGACTTGTCGTCAGTCTGCATCTCGGACGGAAGGCTCCTGTATTCCGGAAAGGATTCCCTTCATGTGTTCAGCGATGACGGAGAACACATCTTCGACATACCGTTCACCGGAGACAATGCAGTCTCCTTCTCCGCTCACGGTGGGAAGGTGTACTGTGTGTTCCCCGACAGCACGGTCGCCGTGTACAGCGGGGAGACTGCCGAACGCCGGATCACGCTTGGCAGCGACACAAGCTCCTACACTTCCGGAAAGGCTTTCCGGTACATCTTCACTGACAGCAGGCTGTATCTGTTCTGCGATCACGACCTCAATGTGATCTCACTGGATTCGGACAGCACGACGCCTCTGTACTCCGTTTCCGGTTCGGTGATGGATGCAGACCCGCAGCAGGACCTCCTGATATGCTACGGCAACTCAGACGGCCCCGCCGACTACAACTACCACCTTGCCTCATTCCGCGAATACTCGGTGGAGGAACTCACCGAAAGATGCAGGGAACAGCTGGACTCCTTCCTGCTCTCGCCGTAAACTGCGGATCAGTCCACATAAAAAGCCGGCATTACATTTGCCGGCTTTTGCTGTTTTCTCACATGATCCTGCGGCTCATCCGTGCCGCGGCCGCTCTACTGCATCTTCTCGATCTTATCCTTCATCTCATTCAGCTCGTCTATGTAATTCATGAGCGATTCCGTTTTTTCCGGTGAATCATTATCCTGAGAAAGAGCCATCCTGAAGTTGGTCACGATCCATTCCAGTCCGAACGTCATTATCTCCAGGTCGCCCTCATCCATGTCCTTCCCATAGAGCAGTTTGTCCTTGGCGGCAGTCAGGCGGTTCTTGAGTTTCTTCCTCTGCCCGAACCAGGCCCCTTTCATCTGGTCCTGCGCCTGATTCAGTATCGCGAGGAGCATCTCGCGTCCTCTCGTGCCGATCTGTTCCATTACATCATTGTAACTGTACTTCATCGTAATTCCTCCTATGGAAAAAGCGTCTTGCCTATTTCTTTCTGAAGATGTCGAATATAGATCTCTTTTCTCTCCTGCCCGCGAATCTGGACTTTTCCGCTTCAAGCACCTGCGCTCTGTGCCTGTATTCCGTGTCGCCCGGTTCGCTGTTCGCAAGTTCTCTGTATATCTCTATCGCTTTGTCGAAATACTCCGCATCCCGCGTGCAGACTCCGAGCTTATAGTATGCAACGGCGAGGTCGTCCCTGCTCTGGGCGGTATTCTCAGATCCCGCCAGTTCCTCACATATGTCAGCCATTTCCCTGAAGCACCGCAGTTCCGTGCTCCTGTCGCCCGCGGTGTGGGCCAGAGTTCCGGCGCTGTCGCAGCCCGCCATCACGGCGCGGCGGACGGAAGCGCTCTGATCCCTTCCGTAATAATCCCTGATATGTGAGAGTCCTTTCTCGGAAAATCCCATGGCGATCTTTGCGGGTTCATGTTTCTGCATCGAGATGTTTGCCAGCTGGTAGTATGCGTAGGCGACGGCGCAGTGCGTCGCCGCGGTATCCGCGGCTTCCGCGAGCTTTCTGGCGTTGCTCAGACTCCTCACCGTCTCGTTGTATGCTCTGTCCCAGTCTCCCTGAGCTATAAGGGCGTCACACAGCCCGTGGCGGTAGTTTACGCTGCTGTCAGCGTCTTCTTCCCTGATGACCTCGCTGAGGAGCTCATCAGCCAGTTCCGCGGCCTCCCTGAAGTACTTAACGGCAGATGCGAAGTCTCCGCTTTCCATTGCCGCAGCAGCAAGCTCGCCGCTGTTTTCCATCTGCCGCCTTCCGACGTCCTCCTGCGGGACCGACTCCGTGATCTGTGAATAGATCCGGTGCGAAGTCTCGAGGAGATCCTCCTTCTTTTCAGTCTCTCCCTGCGCTCCGGCAAGGTCCGCCATCTTCCCGTACAGCTCCGCAAGATCCCTTGCCGCCCATACTGCGGGATACTGCTTCGCGAGATCTATACGGATATCGTACGCTTTGCTGAAGTAATAGTCCGCGATAGCATATGTCTTCTGCTCCATGCACACGGCAGCCAGCCTCTCATATACCGTAGCGAAGCCGCGCTTTGCGTTGAAGCTGTCGGTGTCCTCCATGAGCTTACCGCTTATCCGCATCCCCTCGACGAAATACTGCTCTGCCTTATCAAGATCGCCTCTTGCGATCTCTATGTTGCCGAGCCCGTCGAATCCTGCATAAACGTCCCATGCAGTCTTGAAGTCGACCGGATACGTGACCCTGTCTCTCCTGAAGTCGATCTCCTTCCTGAACAGCTCTTCCGCCCTGTCGAGTTCTCCGTTGTTCAGCGTTATTCCTCCGAGGCTGTGACAGGCCGATGTGAAGAAATTGTCGAACTCCAGGTCCGGATATTCCTCCAGGAACTTCACGGAGTAATCGTATTGTTTGACGTAATACTTCTCTGCCTGTTCGTCCAGGCGGGAAGCTGTCAGATAGTCGGCAAGCACCTTAAGAGAGTCGCAGAGCGCCCAGGCGGTCTCTTTCCCGCCTTTCTCCCCGTACTCCTTCTCCAGGGTTCCTGCCAGTCTCTCACGCCATTTCACGGACTCGAGTATGCTGCGCTTAACACCTTCGCCGTTCGCATACATGTCACCGAGCTTTCTCATGGCTTCCGTGCAGCCGTCTTCTGCGGACCCGGCAAGGAGCGATTCAGCGCGTTCATGGTTGACCTCGACGTCGATTCCCGAAAGGTATGCGAGTCCGATGAAATACCTGTGCAGCGCCGAGCCGTCATTCTCCTTCTTCGCCACTCTGGACAGCGCCTCGACGAATGCGGCGCTTGTGCGGGGCCTGTCATGCTCGTCCTGCACCTCTCCTATGTCCGGATAGTTCGCGGCGAGAGCACCCATGTCCGTTCTGGTATTCCGGTCATTCGGGTCATACATCTCGACGGGTACGATGGCGAGGTTCCTGTCAGCGTCACCGCTGCGTTCCGCCTCTTTCCTTCTCCTGTCCGCGAGCCTGTACTCCGTAGTCATTACGTAGTTGCCCTCTTCCAGAAGGTTCGGCGTTACGGTCAACGCGAAAACGGAGCTCTTCTCGAATGCATCCTGTATCGCGTCGTTGAAGTTTTCCCCGGGCACCAGGAACTCATCGTACCAGATGGCAATGTCCCTGTATTCCGGCGTGTCGTGTATGATCCTCATCAGGCGGTTGGCCTGCTCCCTGTCCTTCTTGCGGTAACTGAGGAACACGTAGGCGTCAAACGCGTTGCGGACCTTCTCCGCCAGCTCGTCTCCGATGATGACGGAGCTCAGAAACCTTCTCAGCTTCTCATCGAAGCTCAGCGCGGTGGGGTCATACGCGTTCTTGTCCAGATACTGCAGGTCTCCGAACCTGCTGTTGAAGCGGTCCGTCAGCTCACTGCCGCTCTCCTGCATCAGCGGAAGGATCGGGATGTTGTTCCTCTGCGCTATGGGGATATCCGTATCCATCGCCCGGTTGGGCTGAGTCAGCAGCGCCGACGTCACAGGCACTACGAACAGCTGCATCTGAGACAGATCCAGTTCATAGCTGCCGTCAATGTCATCTCCGTCATCCGGATCCAGATAAAACACCGCGCAGTTCTGCTTCGACAGGATATCGTTGGTGATCTCCTCAAAGAACCGGGTGTGATCGGCAGGGTGGGCAGTGTAATACACCCTCGGCTTCCCCTGAGGGGAGGCGTCTCCCGTAGTTTTGAACCTGAAGTTTGCCATTATGCGCTCCTTATCTACCCTGAGTCATCCCTTCTCCGGCCATACCGGTGAGACCGGTCACTCCTCCATGTAGTTGATCTCCAGTTCCATGCGCTCCTCGTCCGGATCCCTGTCCCAGACATCGCACGCGAACTCGAACAGATCGTCGGGCTCGACGGCTGTGAGTTCTCCGCTTCCGGCTTCCGACTCGAATATGCCGCATCTGGAATCGGGATTTATATCCTCGTAGGCCCAGTTAACGGTCATCCTGATTTCCGGGACCTCTGCAGCCAGCTTACGGAACACCGGTTCCGGAGGATCCATGAGCGTATCGAACGAATACTCAAGTATGGTGTCATCGTGGTAAAGGATCACATCTGTCTCCTCCGCCTCGGACTCAGTTCCCCAGAGAGCTTTCCTCTCCTCCTCGTCCTCTCCCGCAGGTATGATGCCGGCGAGGCTGATCGCCTCATCCCCGGCGCTCTTCGCGATCCTGTCCCTCAGCGCTCTGAGTGTTTCAGGCTCGCCGCGGAATATCATCTTGTTCCTTACATATCTTTTCATAGCATTTCTCCTTTTTTCAGCCGGGAACGGCAGCTCCGTTCCCTTCCCTTTTAAGTTACCATAACCTGCTGTACAATTGAAGAAGAAGAAGAAGAACAACAACCGATAGTACAAAGAAATGCCGGATCAACCAGCCGGCAATATACGACGGAGGAGATACGATATGGCAAAGGTCCTGCTGCTCAACGGAAGCCCCAGAGCCGACGGATGCACCGCCGCGGCCCTTGATGAGATGATAAAGGTGTTCAATGATGAGGGCGTGGAGACCGAGGTCATCCAGGTCGGCAGCCATGACATACGCGGATGCACCGCGTGCGGAAAGTGCTCGCAGACCGGAAAGTGCGTGTTCGACGACCTGGTCAACGAGACTGCGCCCAAGTTCGAGGAAGCGGACGGCCTTGTAGCCGGATGCCCGGTATATTTCGGATCCCCCAATGGGACGCTGCTTTCTTTCCTTGACAGACTGTTCTTCAGCACGGGATTCTCAAAGCACATGAAGGTCGGCGCCGCGGTGGTCACCTGCCGCAGGAGCGGGAACTCGGCCAGCTTTGACGTGCTCAACAAGTACTTCACCATAAGCGGAATGCCCGTCGCTTCCAGCACCTACTGGAATCAGGTGCACGGATTCGGAGCCGAGGACGTAAAGAAAGATCTTGAGGGCCTGCAGACCATGCGCAACCTTGCGAGGAACATGTCATTCCTGATAAAGGCGATCGCCGACGCCAAGGAAAGATACGGATATCCTGAGATGGAGCGCGGCAGCTTCACCAGTTTCCCGGACGGCAAATAGTGTTCCACAGCAGCTTAAGACGCTCAAAACGGCGTGAGATCCTGTCTCACGCCGTTTTTCAATGCCGTCTTATGCACCTCTGCTGAGCGCCTGCTGCTCTTCATCCGCGCTTCCTGAGCCTAAGGACGTTCACGCTGTTCTTCTCCGCCCGGAAGATGAACTCCGGGGAAGCTCCGCTTCGCTGTGACGTTCTGACCGACACGTTATCTTTGTTCTCAAAGGAGTTGACTGCGTCAAGCGGCGCTGAAAGGGTCTGTACCGTATAGTCCGGATCCACTTCGCAGTCCAGCTGCACCATGACGTCGCATTCCTCTCCAACGCGTATGAGCTTGAGTATCACCTCATCGCCGTCTGAGGTCGCCACCGCGTACACCGTGTCGTGAAGTGCGTGTTCCCTGCTCTGCACGAGCCTGCCGTTCAGCAGGCAATCGTACCCTCCGTGCCTCGCGTCTATCCTGAAGTGATTGTATCCGCTGTAGTCTATGTCCAGTTCCTCATACGGTATCTCGCCGCGCTGCATGTACGCTGCAGCCTCCAGCGTTCCCCTTCCGTTATGTATGCGCCAGACCTGGTTCCTGACCGATCTCAGGTTCCACCTCGGATCCTTGGGCTCGTTGCAGCCGGCATCCGTCTCGGGATGGAAGTTGCAGACCGACAGCGTCAGCTCATCATCAGGGCTGCACATGATGTCCGCTTCGAACGTGTACTCCTCCATATCCTCGCACCCGAACACTGCCCAGCACACATCGTCGCTGACCGTCATCCCGGGGAAGAAGCCGGACGCCATGAAGTCCCCGAACGTCTCGTTCCACACTGGATTCTTGCCGGTCATCGGGTGGGGGTTCTCCGCCTTTACCATGGTGCAGGTGCCGTCCTTCTCCTCGACTCCGCCGTACACCATCTGCGAGATCTCGACCGGCTTCCCGTTGATCCTGACATTGCGGAACCTGAGGCCGGGCTTTGAAGACATTATCCCGGGAATCCCGGAATAGACCGGCGGGACCCTGTCGCATTCGACGGAAGTCTCCAGCACTTCCTTTCCCCTGTTCGCCGCCATCAGTGAGATCGCATGGAAGGAAGGTATCCCGTACACCTCGTGGTTGTTGAACACCACCAGATTCGGTTTCCATGTGCTGTAGTCCCCGTTCTGAAGCAGCGGCGCATAAGCCGTAAGCTTCACTATGTCCTGGTTTCGCTCCACACCCGCGAGAAACACCGCCTCTGCCAGCGCGCACTCCATGGACGCGATGGTCCTGCCTCCGTTGACCGCGTACTCGCCCAGGAAGATATCCGGGCCGCTGCGGTCGTACGAGTCGAACCTGTTGTCGTTCTCCATGAAGAACTCCGGAGCGCTGTAATAGTGCTCGTCAGCCATCTCTGTAGGCAGTCCGAAGTCCTCGGTGTGGGTATTTGATATGTATATGACGTCCGGATACGCCTCCTTGAGGATCCTGTAGAACTTCTCATACCTCCGGTTGTACTCCGGACCGTGATTCTCGTTTCCTATCTCGAAATACTTCATCCGGAAGGGCTCCGGATGCCCGGCAGCCGCCCTCATGGATCCGTACCTGCTGTCCGCGGGGCCGAGCGCGTATTCCAGAGCGCCGAGCGCTTCCTGCAGGAACTCATCAACGGTATCGTCATCGAACAGCTCGGAAACCCTTGCCTGGCAGGACATCCCCACGTTGCAGACATACAGAGGCGCCATTCCGGTGTCCTCGCACAGCTGCAGGAACTCATGGTACCCGAACCCGTTGGTGGTCCTGTAGTGCCACATGAGGCTGTGGGAAGGTCTCTCCCATGGGTCTCCTATGGTATTTGAGAACCTCATCGCGGTCTCTATGCTCATTCCCTCGACTATGCATCCGCCGGGATACCTCAGGAACTTCGGGTGGGTAGCCATCAGGGCTTCCACTATATCCTTCCTCAGTCCATGCCCGCAGTAGGTGTCCTCAGGCAGCAGCGACGTGTAACCGAACCTCACTTCCGCCTCGCTCCCGCAGGAGATCACTGTCTGAGCTCTGTGACAGGTCCCGTCCGCGACCAGCCTCAGCTCCGCCTTCTGCCACTCCGGTCCGCCCTTCGCCATGACCTGTTCCCGGGCAAGGACTTTTCCGTCTTCATCTTCTATGCTGACCGTGAGTTCTGTGCCGGACGGCGCCCGGAAGAACATGACCATGTCATAAGCTGCCCCCTCCGTGACGCTGGCGCCTGAGTAACCGATGTTCCGGATCCTGCCGCCGGGTGAGAACCTGACCAGGAGCGATGCCGCCCTCTTCTCATTGAGGGTATCCCTCTCCTCCACTGTCATATCTGCCCCTTCGGAATACCAGCCGGGTACAGGAGTGTAAGGCACCTTTGCCGCCCACTCGTCCATGCCCTCTCCGTGGTTGAAGCACCCCGGCCATCCTCCGCGGTTGATGTAGACCAGCTGCTCGGGGTCGGTGGTACAGCCTCCCGGCACAAGTGAGTCCTCGAAAGAGCGGTTCCGGATCATCTCCGGGTATATCCCCCCGTCACCTGCCCTGTTGATATCCTCGAAGAAAAGCCCGTACAGGTCCTCAGACACCGGGAACCTTACCTTTCTTGTCTCTATTCTGACAGCGTTCATCTTTGACTCCTGTTCTTTCTGATATCTGCAGCAGATCATCACTCTTATCAACTCTATTATAGACGCAGGGAAGGCAGATCAGCCAATGATCTGCCTTCCCATTTGAAAATGTTTCAGTTTAACTGTCAGCGACTGTCTTCACTTCACGTACAGCCTGTTCCTCTTCATGAGGACCGCGGTGATGCCCAGAGCGCTCATGACCGCTGCCAGCGCATAGATCCCGCTGCAGCTGACGTCGCCCGTCTCCGACACTGTCTCCTCGGGCTCGGTGATGGTGATAAACGCGATCGCCGCCGACGGATCCGACGCCGCCTTACTCATTGCCGGCTCAAAAAAGTACAATGCGACATTATACGTTTCTTCGGAAGCGGGATACTTCTCAAGGAAATCGCCGAACATTGTAAACTTGATCTCCGCGGCGCTCCCGTTGAGCTCAAGAGAGAAATCATCGCCTTCCGTCAGAAAGACCGTATCATAACCGGGCCCTTCCATTCCTCCGCCATAGTTCACGGTCGTTCCGTTTGGGACATAAAACTCCGCATATCCGAACCAGTCAAGGATAGTTTCCCCTAAATAGTCACCTAAATCAAAGGCGGGGACAAAATACGTAGGCTCTTTCTCCGGCTCGACCTCTATCTTATAGTCGGTCTGCTGGAAGTCAACAGGCTTCAAGTCGTCTTCGGAAAGATCTATGCTCGGATAATAGCCGCTGGTGCTGACAGACAGCAGCGGCTCAGCTGATTCCGACTCAAGCACGGGCGGGGCATATATCTCACTCAGGTCGGCAGTGAATACCAGATCCTTTTTGCTGCCCTTCACGTACTCCGCTTTTTCAGGGTCCATAACAAAGACGCCATTAACAGAGATATGGACATCATCTCCCTCTTTGCTGTCAGGACCGTCAACGGTAGAGCTTCCGGAAACTGCAGTATTATTGTCGCCGGACACTGCAGTATTATTATCGCCGGACACTGCGGACCCTGTGTCTATGGCAAAAACAGCCGCGCAGGAACAGAGCATGATGACACACAGAATGACTGTTGCCGCTCTCTTAAACAAACTCATCTTCTACCCCTTTCCCCCATATGGAGAGCTCGAACAATGCATACGCCTCAGGCTAAAAAAGTATATAAGAATTATAGTATAGCTGCGAGATACTTTCAATCAAAAAGACATTCGAGATCATGCACTGTCCGTTTCGACTGATCGTCATTCCGGTTTCCTTGCCAGATAAAGCGTGTATGTGTCCAGAAACTCTATCCTGTCTCCAGCATCTAGCACCGCCTGCCTGAGTCCCTCAAAGAATCTGGTCTTGTATGGTTCCGGGATCACTATATGGTCGCTGTGTGTGCCGCAGTAGGACACGTATTCGTCCGCGTTGAACGACCTGCTGCTATGGTATTCTCTCTTTTCGATATCCGTGAATCCGTGGTCAGCGGCATGCACGTAGCAGAACGGAGCTTTCATGTCCCTGTACGGGGCGGAATACCTGCCGTAGTACTCATCATACAGTTTCTGTATCTGCGCATACAGGTCTTCGTTCGGGGTCCTGTAGTCTCCTTGGGACAGAAGCATCATGGCGAGCATGCCGCAGGGTTTCAGGAGGCTGTATGTCTTCGGGAAGGCGATCTCCTCCGGGATCCACTGGATCGTAGCCGCAGAGTAGATCACATCGAACCTCTCCTCCACGAAGTCGTGAGTGATAAAGTCGTCGTTCACTATCCGGAAGTTGGGATACGCGCCGTATTTCTCTCTCATGAAGGCGCTGAGGTTCTCTCCCAATTCGATGGCGCAGTAGTCGCACCCCGTCTCAAGGACAGGATCTGTCGCCTGTCCCGTGCCGGGTCCGAGCTCCAATACCGCCGTGCCGGGTCCGATCCCGGCACAGCTTATGAGATCGCTGAACAGTTCAGGCGTGTATCTCGGGCGGAACCTGTCGAACTGCTCCGGTATGGTGTCGAACACCTTTCTGTACTCGGTCATATCCTTAATGATCAGGATCGGAACGGCAGCTCAGCTGTTCCATGGGTTGCTGGGATCGGGGTCTGTGGGATCCCATCCTCTGTAGGGGCTGGACGGATCGATATGGATGGGCTCCGGCTTGCCCAGCGGCCCGGGATTTGATGCGTCGTCGTAGAAGACGACCATGGTGCCGTGCGGGCAGTGCTCAAAGATCCAGATGACGTCTTTGACGGCGAGCCTCACGCAACCCATCGACGCCGAGGTTCCGAGCTTGTTGTACTCCTCCCACTCAAGGTCGCTGTGATCCGGTGAATAGTATGGCACGGAATGGAACAGGATGTCTCCCGTGATGCCGTAGGCGTACATTCCGTACACGCCTCCGTAGAGAGGCCACCACGGATAATACGGATACCAGGAGCTGTTCGACGGGTCGTCATATGTATAGTAGGTGCCCCTGGGGGTCCCGGATCCGGTAGAGCAGACCATGGCTTTGACCGGAACGGTGTAGTTGCCGCTGCTGTCGCGCGAATAGACGGTGACCGTGTTGGCTGCGCAGTTGACATAAACGGCGTAATCCAGGTTATATCCCGACGATCCGGATGAACTTCCTCCTCCGCCGCCTCCTCCGCCTCCGGAATTGGACACCGGTTTCTCCTTGACCTTTATGGTGAAGGTCTTCTCGGCCCTGTTGCCGTGGATGTCGCTGGAAGCGACAGTGACCGTATAAGTTCCGGGCTCCTCCCTGTCGAAATCGGAGCTTATCTCTATGCCGGTTATCTCTCCGTCCACCGGGTCCGTAACCGAGACAACGTTGGACATGGGATCATACGCGTCACCCTCGGTGATGGTGATCTCGCTGTCTGCAAGCTCTATGACCGGAGGTGCGGTGTCCTCCACCCTGTAGCGCTTTACCGCTTCATTGCTGACCTCGTCGCCGAACTCGGTGGTGCCGGACACTCGGAAAGTGAGCTCATACTCTGTCAGCTCCGAAGTGTCTATGACTTCGGTGCCTTCCACCGTCAGCTCTCCTCCGTGCCGGCCTACCAGGTCCGCAGGGTCGATCACTGCAGTGCCGTACTCGAACACGCCGCCCTCATCGTTCTTCCTGAGCGTCGTGCCGGTGAATCTGCTGTTGACGTCGCTCTCGTTCAGGAACGAGATGGTCATGCTCTTCGTGAGGGCTTCGAGGGCGTCGGCCCTCCTCTGTTTCTGTTCCTGCACGTTGCGGTAGTACAGATAGCCGGCGGTGCCGCAGGCGGCCACCGTGACGAACAGCATCACCCAAGTAACTATCTTGAGGATGCTTCCGCCCTTCTTCCCTGCCTTCTTCTCTTTCTTCTCGGTCTTCTCTTCTGCCACGCGAAACACCTCCGTTATGATCATGCAGTCCGGCTGCTAAAGCCTCGCTGCAAAGACTTCGTATATCTCCGGCTCTCCCCCGCCGGGCGGGGCGACTTCCAGCACATATGTGTATCCGTCATCCTTCCGGAAACCGATCACGCATCCTTCTGTTATCCCGATATCGTTCGCCTCGTAATACATCCCTCCCGAACCTATGGCGCGGAAGATGTAGGTGCCCGCCTCCGCCGGGGCTTCCAGCCTGATATCAGCTTCGGCTCCCTCTCTCAGCTTCTTTACGGTGGCGGTGCCCCACAAGGTGGTCTTCAGTATCTCCGGGGTCTGCGGGAGGATCCATATATCCGCCTCCTCCACACCGTTGCGGAAGGAGACGGCAGGCCCCGACGGAGCTGCCGGAGGCTTCTTCCCGCATCCGGTCATAAAGGATGCGGTCAGGATCGCGATTACAGCTGTAATCAGCTTCTTCATGGAACGTATCTTCCTTTCCGTCCCGGATCTCATTCCTTGTTGAGGTCCGTCAGGATTATGTTCATGTACCTCGGGGAGGTCCTCTCCAGCCAGTAGCAGTCGCCCTCGAGGTTCGGGTAGCCTGCCAGGAAGGACGCTACCTCCTCCATGTCCTCATCAGTCAGGTCGA
>JAFZZV010000038.1 GCA_017828855.1 Oscillospiraceae bacterium
GAGGAATTCGTCGACGACGATGATGAGGGATACGGCCTGGGATGGGGCATCCTCAGGGATGACGAGCACGGCCTCATCGTAAGCCACAGCGGCGGTATGCCCGGACTTGAGACCTGGTTCGAGCATCATGTCGATGAGGACAGGACGATGATCATTTTCAGCTGCCGCGAATATTCCGATATCAGAGCGTTCGTGAGCTTCTGGGATGGCATGATAGGGACAGCCAGGGACAAGGAGCCCGAGCCGGTAGTGTCGATAGAGGATATCGCAGTAAAGGATCCTGACAGATCAGCCTGGGAAGGATACTGCGGTAAGTACGAGCATCCGGAAGACGATGATTTCGTGATAGACGAGATCTTCCTTAAGGAAGGTGATCTCTACGCCTCCGCGGTGATAGAGGGCGATGAGACGGTATTCAGGCTTTATCCTCTGTCAGATAACGAATTCGGAAGAAAAGGCGGTATGATCAGGCTGACATTCGGCGACGGCTGCCTTTCTTACGAAGATTTCACCTGCAAAAAGCTTTGAGACCGGATACGGAGAGAGCAATGACGGAAGAAAACACAAACAGACCGGTCGTAGCGCGGCGCGGGGACTGGAATACGCAGCCCATGCCGGAACAAACTGAGACGTTCCTGCTCAGGAGGTCCTTCACCGAAGAGGAGATGGATGCGCTCCGCCGGGGCAATATCCCACAGGCTATGGAGGACAAGTGGTTCTGGTATATGGAGGGAGACACGCTGTACGCGCACCGCAGCTGGACCGGAAACTGCATCTACCGTATTGACTTTAAGGACGATGGCGAGCATGCAGTGACCGTCAACCGCGATCCGCAGCAGTACAGGTGCACCAGCGCGGAGGAAGACAGGAAGTCCCTCAACAGCCTCCTGGACTGGTGGACCCGGACGCCGTATGACCACTATAATGAGTGGCTGTCAGAGACATACGATGCCCTGAACAGACAGGATAAGGGACAGTCCTGACGGGTATCGGGATCCGGGACGCGGGAGAAGATATATGGAGTTCGGATGGATCAATCTGTTCGGGGCGGTCATCGTTGTGCTGATGCTGATCCCCAATATCATCTATGCCATCAGGAACAAGGGAGAAGAGAACAGGTGTGAGAACAGGCTTATGAACCTGGCGGAGCAGATAGGAAGATACGCATGCATCGTACTGATGTGGCTGCCGCTCGGAGTGTGGAAGTTCGGATTTCCAAGCGTCGGAGAGATGCTGCTCTACTTTGCCGGAAACGGATGTCTTCTTACAGCCTACTGGGCAGTATACGCAGCCTATCTCAAAAGAAAGACGGGAAAGAGAGCGCTGGCTCTCGCGGTGATCCCCGCCTGCATCTTCCTGCTCAGCGGAGCGCTGCTGAGACACCGGCTGCTCGCTGCGTTCGCGGTGCTGTTCGGGATAAGCCACATATATGTGACCGCAAAGAACGCAGAAAAAGCCTGAAATAGGCTGTAAAGCAGAGGTGCTTTACGGCTCAAAAAAAACGATACGGAGAGAAAAACAGAATGGAAAAAGGGACCGGAGAAGTGAGGCTCGTTAAGGTCGACGCCGGAAATTTCGATGACCTGATAGATCTGGAAGTCAATGAGGATCAGAAGGGCTTCGTAGCCAGAAACATATACAGCCTTGCGGAAGCGTATGCCACCCTGCAGTCCGGCGACTGCGTGCAGCCTTTCGGGATCTATGCGGGGGACGAGCCCGTCGGATTCCTCATGATCGGATACTTCCTCAGACACGATGATGCCGAAGAAGAGGAAGAAGACGAAGAGGAGGAACGCCCGTATTACTTTTATGAGAGCTACCTGTTCTGGCGCTTTATGATAGACAAGGAGCACCAGAGAAAGGGATACGGCAGACAGGCCATGAAGCTTGCGCTGGATTACATCCGCACATTCCCGTTCGGGAAGGCGGACTACTGCTGGCTGTCCTACGAGCCGGAGAACGATGTCGCAAGGAGGATCTACAGTTCCTTCGGCTTCGTGGAGGAGCCTGCGCTCCCGCGAGGATGGGACGAGATCCCCGCTGTGCTTAAGCTCTGACCCGGGGAAAAAGAGCATTTCGGAAAGGGATCGGCATATGGCGTACCTTAAGAACGAATACACCGTGTATCTGGACGGCCGCTGCGTGGGCTATTACTATTCCTTCAGCGACGGGACATACAGATTCTATACGGCAAACGGCAGCCCGTGGGATATCGGTGAAAGGCTGACCGCTCTGGGACTTGCGGAGGAAAAAGAAGAGCGGATAGAGTCGCTTGAGAAGGTGATAAAGAAAAAGTATCTTCTCCCCGGATCCAGGAGACCCGTATACGAAAAAGACGGTCTGCGCCTGGAGAGAGTCCCGAGAGAGACGAACGAATTCTTCAGCATATACCGCCGCGCGGCGGATGAGGGGGATTCGGACTACTCGCCGCTCCGGCATGACGCCCCGCACTGGGAGGGCGAGCACACCCCGGAAGGGATGCGCGAATGGGCGAATTATTACCTGATAAGGAAGATGGACGACGGCACCTACCAGGCCGAGCTTGACGAA
This sequence comes from Oscillospiraceae bacterium, assembly GCA_017828855.1. Lineage (GTDB taxonomy): Bacteria > Bacillota > Clostridia > Oscillospirales > Ruminococcaceae > RUG11783. Next base: position 2,551 of record JAFZZV010000038.1, read on the forward strand.
GCCTGGTGGTGGGGCGGAAGCCACAACGACGGCGGCACGATACACACGGAGGTCCCGGAGGAGTGGTTCAGCATGCCATACGATGAGTTCCTTGAGAAACTCGTCACCATCGCGGCGGCAGCGCACTACGGATTCACCGCCGATATGCTCAAGGACAGGAAAGGACTCAGGGAGTTCCTCGGGTACGGAGAAGATGGTAAGACTGACTGAAGTGACCGAAGAGAACTGGCTGGATGTCGCGTCCCTGTCTGTCAGGGATGACCAGAAGGGTTTCCTGGCTCCCGCTTTGGGGATCCTGGCGAGGGGATATGTATACCGGGACTGCAGAGCGAGAGTGTTCGCCATCGAGTCTGACGGTACGGTAGTCGGCGCTGCTCTTGTCAGGGATTTCACAGAAGAGCCGCTTGGCTACGACCTGCAGCAGTTCATGATAGACGCGAGATACCAGGGAAAGGGATACGGGTCTGAGGCGCTGGGCCTCATCCTCGATCAGCTCAGAGCGGACGGAAAGTTTGACAGAGTAGAGGTCTGCGTCAAAAGGGAAGACGCCGCGGCGATACATCTTTACGAGAAGCACGGCTTCAGGGACTCGGGCTATACGGATCCGGACCTGCCGGATTCGGTATGCATGGTCTGCAGCCTTTCCTGAAAAAAGTATTGATCCCAAAAAGAAAAGAGCGGTCCCGGGGGACCGCAGAGGCATGACGGAGGTGCCATATGCAGAAGGTGATAGTCGGAATGTCCGGCGGCGTAGACAGCGCCGTCGCCGCTCTGCTGCTCAAGCAGCAGGGCTATGACGTCATCGGCGTCACCCTGCGCACCTGGGTGGGAACCGACGGGCAGGACAGCCGCTGCTGCGAGATAGACGACGCAAGGAACGCCTGCAGGAAGATAGGGATACCCTTCCACGCGTTCAACTGCGTGCAGGAATTCGAGAGATGCGTCATAAAGCCGTTTATGGACGATTACCTGAACGGGCTCACTCCCAATCCCTGCGTGATCTGCAACCGCGAGATAAAGTGGAACAGGCTCATGTACCACGCCGACGTGCTGGGAGCGGACCTTGTCGCCACAGGTCACTACGCCCACGTCGTGAGGCTGGACAATGGCAGATACACCGTAAAGAAGGCC
>JAFZZV010000039.1 GCA_017828855.1 Oscillospiraceae bacterium
AGTAAGGCCCAGGAATGCATGTGCTACGTTTGCCATGTTCTTTCTCCTGTCTTTCTCGTTTTATGATTTTCCGTCCCTTTGCGGGAGGTCTCTTATTGATTAGATTATAATTCTGCGTCATTTGATTGGCAATCCGGGAAATCTACGGGGTCAGCCCTTCCTGAATCCGTCCTTGTACTTATCGAGGAAGTAGTCGAGTTTATACTGCTGGAACACCGGCAGCTTTCTCTCCCCCATCCAAGGCGACGTGTCAAACATCATGCTCTTCCTGCTGTTTTCCGTATAAGGTGTCCATTCAGGCAGCTCGGGTCCGTTCGGGTCTCCGTTCTTCACGAAATTGGCCCAGTACTCAGCCATCTTGTTGGAGAGCTCATAGTCACTGGCCGCATACTGTCTCCAGTCTCTGTCCAGCGTCTGGAATACATACCAGTGTTCAAAGCCGTGATATGCTCCCTGGAAATCCCCCGGAGCCCTTCTGATGTTGCAGTACACATATGCCGGTCTCATGTGATTGCTCAGCTGCGTCTCAGCAAACATGCGGGCTCTGTATATGTTGGCATCCGTCATCGCGGCGGCCATGTCGGTGTCTGTGATGCCTTCGCAGAATCTCACGAATTCATCAGCCTTATCACCGAATTTCTTTGAGTATTCCTGCACTTTCTCTCTCGTCAGCACTGCGCTGCGGGAGAACGTGGTGGTCAGCGCCCCTTCATCCCCGGCACCGCCCACGAGATAGGGTATGTCGTGATGACGTCCGCTGATGTAGACATCGCAGGGATCCTCCGGAAAAACATATCCGTCGATCACTCCCCGGAAGAAGCAGAGATATCCGGGCATCTTCCTGTACACAGCTCCCAGCTCCTCGCAGGATAATTTCCTCAGCTCATCGAGGGAGCTGCAGCCGGCTGCCTCTGCGAACATATCCCCTCTTCTGAACGCCTCTTCCTTGGGCATCCAGAACGGGGATGTCTCCGGTCCGTCATTGGGATCCATCATGTCATGCGTTACCGGCGCACTCTCGATGATACATCCTGCAAGATCGCCTTCTGTGAGGGGAGTGCATGCCAGTGCCGTAGCGGCTACTGCTCCGGACGAATGTCCCATGAGCGTTATCCGGTCAGGGTCTCCCCCGAAGTTCTTTATGTTGTTTCTGACCCATTTGAGCGCGAATATCTGATCCAGATAATAGATGTTTCCGGCGCTTCCGTAGGGATTCTCCTTCTCCATGTCCCTGTGGACGAGCATGCCCAGAGGACCTGTCCTGTAGTTTATGGTCACTACGACCACGCCTCTCTTACAGAACCCCTCCCCGTCATACTGAGGTCTGTTCGACGCGCCGCCCATGAACGCCCCTCCCGGGATGAACATCATCACGGGAAGCATCTCGTCCACGCTCGAAGCGGGAGTGTATACGTTGAGGTAGAGACAGTCCTCACTGTCTCTCAGATCATCGCTCTTTCCCATGAACTGATAGCATGCATTGCCGAATTCGACGCAGTCTCTCACCCCGTCCCATTTCTCATGGGGTTGCGGAAACCTCCACCTGAGATCTCCCACCGGCGGTGCTGCGTACGGAATACCTTTGAAAACGGTGAACTTAGGATTGTTCCCCTCTGTCCCTCTTACCATGCCGTACTCAGTCTGAGCGATCCTGAGCGCGACCTTTCCGTTGCCGTATGTGAAAGCCATTTTTCTGCCCTCCAATGCTTCCGTGTTGTTTCCTTCTTAGATAAGTATACTTCTCTGCACGGCCCATTGAAACATCACGGTCATGCTGCTCTCCCGTCGTTTTTTGCTGCAGGTCTGTCCGGGCCTCATGCGCCGTCAACTTGCCTTTTTTCTCCCCATGTGAGAAAATAAGTTGCCAAAACAGGAACAGAAAGGAGCGTTCATCTGTGAAAAGATCATTCCTGGAAAAGAAAGAAGAGAAGGATAACCGGATCGGCGCCGCGGTAGCGATCGCCATCACATCCAGCGTTGCCTTCGCAGCGCTCAGCATCGCCGTTCTTACTGCCGTCTACTGCAAATCACTCCTTGATGTCGAATATATCGGCGACGGCGACGTTTACGACGAGTGATCTGACTGGACATTTGAGAAGGAAACGATAATGGCTAAGAAATACAGATATATACCGAGGATGGAAGCTACTTCCGTCCGTGAGATGCTCGACACTACCGTCAGTGCGCATCCGGATGTCGATGCATACCAGTTCAAGGAGTCCGGCTCCAATGAGATAAGGCATGTCACATTCAGCGAATTCAACGAGATAACCGAGAACCTCGGCGCGGCTCTGACTGAGATGGGATACGGCAAGGCTCATATCGCATGTGTCGGAGAAAACAGTTTCGACTGGATCTGCGCATACATAACCGTTCTCAAGAGCGCAGGCGTATTCATCCCCGTCGACAAGGACCTTCCTACTGACGACAAGATCCATGTTCTCACTGAGAGCGATGCGACCGTACTGTTCTTCAGCGATAAGTATGAGTCCTGGGTCCGCGAGAACATGAAAGCCCTCAAGGGCATCAAATGCTTCATCGGCTTCTCCGTTGAGAAGGATGACAGGAAGATCAAGTCCTACAGGAAGCTCCTTCAGCACGGAGCGGAGCTCAGCAGAGAGGAATATGACTCCCTTAAGTCGGATGAGAATGAGCTGAAGCTCATGGTCTATACCTCCGGGACCACCGGGATAGCCAAGGGCGTCATGCTCAGTGAGCACAACATAACCTCCGTCATAGTCAACGCCCTTTATGTTACGCGCATATTCGGGAAGAGCCTTTCTATACTTCCGTATCACCACACCTACGAAGGCGTCCTCGACATCGTCGGCTGCATCTTCGAGGCCAATACCCTCTGCATCAACAGTTCGCTTAAGAGGATCGTCAAGGATCTGCAGGAATACAAGCCCACCCAGATCTTCATCGTTCCCGCTATTGCGGAATTCATGTATTCCAGCATCCTCAAGAACATCAAGCAGCAGGGCAAGGAGAAGTCATTCAACGGAGCCGTCCTGCTCTCAAGATCCATGAGAAAGGTCGGAGTAGACCTTCGTCCCGTGCTGTTCAAGACACTTAGGAGCGTTTTCGGCGGAGATCTCGTGAAGATCATCTGCGGCGGCGCGCCCATACGTCCCGAGATAGGTAAGTTCTTCGATGACATCGGCATCAACCTGATCGGCGGCTACGGCATCACCGAATGTTCGCCGCTGGTGTCGGTCAATGACGAGAAATCCCTTACATACGATACGGTCGGATATGCCCTTCCCTGTACGCAGATCAGGATCGATGAGCCTAATGAGGAAGGCATAGGTGAGATCCTTGTAAAGGGCGACACCGTCATGCTCGGTTATTACAAGCAGCCGGAGAAGACCGCCGAAGTCCTCACTGAAGACGGGTGGTTCTCAACCGGCGACTATGGCTACATCAACAAGAAAGAGCGTCTGGTCATCACCGGAAGGAAAAAGAACATCATAGTCCTCAGCAACGGCAAGAACATCTATCCCGAGGAGATAGAGGGATACATCCAGGACATCCCCTACGTGGAAGAAGTCATCGTCAAAGGACATAAAAACGAGAGCGGAGAGGAGACCGGCCTGGACGCAGAGCTTTATCTGAGCGAGCCTCATGATGAAGCAGAAGTCATGAAGGACATTCAGAAAAAGCTGTCCATCCTTCCGATGTACAAAAACGTCTCCAGGATCGAGATCAGGGACGAACCGTTCCCGAAGACCTCAACGAACAAGATCAAAAGACAGTATTCGTGAGCTTACGGCTCTCCCCGATCAAAAACTGATTCAGACACCTCGGCCCCCCAACAGGCTGAGGTGTTTTTTATAACAGAAAAGCGCCTCATCCTATTTCGGGATGAGACGCGTTTTGGCGGAGAGTGTGGGATTCGAACCCACGTGACGTTGCCGTCAAACGGTTTTCAAGACCGCCTCGTTATGACCGCTTCGATAACTCTCCTTGTTCAGGGCGGGGAAACTCTGTCCCTGCCGCCCGAATATTATATTATTTTTGACCTTCCTTCGCAAGCGTGGAGCGCGGTCATGTCGTATAGTCCACTACCGATATCTCCTCGCCGTCCCTGATGTATACTCTCTCTACTCTTCTTGAGATTCCGCAGAGTATCTCATAGTTGATCGTCCCTGCAAGAGCGGCTACATTGTCCACTCCTATCGGGCAGTTCTCACCAAACAGGACCACCTGATCACCCTCATGCACATCCACATCAGTTACATCCAGCATCATCTGATCCATGCATATGTTGCCTATGATCGGTACCACGGTCTCATTCACGAATGCGTATCCTCTGTTGGAGAGACATCTCGGATATCCGTCAGCGTATCCTATCGCGACGGTGGCGACTCTCATGTCAGACTCACACAGATATTTTCTTCCATATCCGACGGTCTCACCGGGATGCAGGTCCTTCACCAGTGAGACAGTGGTCTTAAGCGTCATCACCGGTCTGAGATCCACCTCCTCGATCGGCTTTCCGCTGGGAGAGCATCCATAAAGGACGATGCCCGGCCTCACCATGGAGTGATGATACGACGGGATGAATATCATCGCAGCGGAGTTGCAGCAATGCACCCTGTCGAATTCCACGCCTCTCTTCTGAAGCTCCCAGATGACTTCCGAAAACCTGTCATGCTGCAAGTGAGTGAAGTTCTCAGACACTTCGGAATCCTCGTCCGCTACTGAGAAATGGGTGAATATCCCCGTTGCATTCAGCCCGGGAAGGTAGACAGCGTGCTCGATCTTATCAACACAGTCCTCGACATCGGACGCCGCGAACCCGATACGGCTCATCCCCGTATCGACCTTAATATGGACATCGACGTTTATCCCTGCATCCACAGCCGCATCACTCAGCTCTTTTGCGTACTCCTCTCCCAGGACCGTCTGTGTTATACCCATCTCGAAAAGGTCGACGCAGTTCTCAACAGGGGTGTATCCGAGGATAAGGATCGGTTTGTCTATCCCGGCTTTGCGAAGTCTTTTAGCCTCC
>JAFZZV010000040.1 GCA_017828855.1 Oscillospiraceae bacterium
AACGCAGAGGCTGCAGTCATCAAGGAGAAAAAGCAGCCGAGGAACTACAGAAAGCCTCCGATATCACTGCTTCACAGGCAGGCGACAGGCAACGAGAAATCTCTGGAGACAGAACTGTCCCGCAATGCCGAGAGACTCGTCGGAACGCTGGAGAGCTTCGGTGTAAGGACTCGGGTCACGAACATATCCAGAGGGCCTACAGTAACGAGGTACGAGCTTCAGCCCGAGATGGGTGTGAGGATAAACAGGATCGTCAGCCTCGCAGACGATATCGCGCTCAACCTTGCGGCGGAATCTGTCAGGATAGAGGCGCCGATCCCGGGTAAATCAGCTGTCGGTATCGAAATACCGAACGCTACAAGGCAGACCGTCGCTCTCAGGTCGATAATAGAGAGCGAGGAGTTCCAGCATGCCTCCGGATCTCTCACGTTCTCTCTCGGGAAGGATGTCACCGGTGCAGTAAAAGTAGATGACATCGAAAAGATGCCGCACCTGCTCATCGCCGGAGCTACCGGAATGGGCAAGTCAGTATGCATCAACTCCATCATTCTCAGCCTTCTGTACAAGTGTTCTCCCGATGACCTGAGGCTGATCCTCGTGGACCCCAAGATGGTCGAGTTCGGGAGCTATAACGGGATACCGCATCTCTACATGCCGGTCGTCACAGATCCGCGTAAAGCGGCGGGTGCCCTGGGATGGGCAGTGTCTGAGATGCTAAAGAGGTACCGCACCTTCAGCGAGAGCGGGTGCAGGGATATAACCTCCTATAACTCTTATGTGGAAAAGCTGCTGAGCAATCCGAACTATGAGCCTGAGGAAGGGGAAGAGGAACCGGAGAAGCTGCCAAGAGTCGTCATAATCATCGACGAGCTGGCCGACCTGATGATAGCTGCTCCTAATGAGGTGGAAGAAGCTATCCAGAGACTGGCGCAGATGGCCAGAGCTGCAGGCATGTATCTGATACTTGCCACGCAGAGACCTTCCGTTGACGTTATCACCGGAGTCATAAAGAACAATATTCCGTCCAGGATCGCATTCGCAGTATCTTCACAGGTGGACAGCAGGACGATACTGGACGCCGTAGGAGCGGACAAGCTCCTCGGAAGAGGCGACATGCTGTATGCTCCTGTAGGTACGAATAAGATGGTCAGGATCCAGGGCTCCTTCGTGTCGGAGGAGGAAGTGGAATCCGTCGTCGCATATATCAAGAAGTACAACAGCGCCGAGTATGATGAAAGCGTGATCCAGGAAGTCGACCGCCTTACAGTCAGGGAAAAGGGAAAGGCATCCGGGCAGTCTTCTGAGGAAGACGGAGCATCGGACGACATGTTCGAAGCTGCTGTCGAAGTGGTGCTGGACGCCGGACAGGCTTCCACCTCGATGCTCCAGAGAAAGCTCAGGCTGGGATACGCCAGGGCAGCCAGGATAATGGATGAGATGGAGCAGGCAGGTATCATTTCCGAACAGGAAGGCAGTAAACCCAGGCAGGTGAGGATCACCAAACAGCAGTGGCTTGAAAGGACGACCGCCAGGTCGGAATGAGCTCAAGCTACTGAAAGGAAACATAACGAAAAACAGGTGTACTGCAGGCGATGCCGATCAAGGCATCCATGCAGTCACCTGTCTTTATGTGTATATATCTTCTGTGGGGGAATGAGCAGATGATATGTCAGACCGTGATGATGACGGAACCGTTCTCCACTGCCGAAACCGTTCCGGTAACTATGTCGTTCCGATGGGTATCTTCAGCTCTGACAAGGGCCGGGAGATACCTGTCGGTATATCCGGTGAATCTTCCGTCCGGAAGCTGCTGCTCTAGTATCACTCTCGCGATATCACCGATAAAGCTCTCCATCACGGAAGCCGAAACAGCATCAAGCTCCTTCTTCATATGCGAGACACGGCGCTGCTTTTCAGCTCTTGTGAGCTGGCATTCCATGGCTGCCGCCATGGTGCCGGATCGTCTGGAATAAGGGAAAACGTGAACTCTGACGAAGTCGATGCTTTTCGCGAATTCGAGGCTCTCAAGGAAATCCTCCTCCGTCTCTCCCGGGAACCCGACGATGATATCCGTAGTGAACGTGGGCTTCGGGAAACGTTCCTTCAGCCTTTCGCATACCTCCCTGTACTGTTCGGCAGTATAGTGACGGTTCATCCTGCGCAGTGTCCTGTCACAGCCGCTCTGCAGAGACAGATGGAACTGCGGGCAGAACTTGCCGCAGGAAGCGAACTTGTTCTCCATCTCACCGCTCAATATGTCGCATTCAAGTGAACTGAGGCGCACTCTGACTACGTCATCCGGAACGGAAGCTGCGATCACAGCATCGCCGAGGTCAGCTCCGAGATCCGTACCGTACGCGGCAAGATTGATGCCGGACAGGACGATCTCGCGGTAGCCTTTCTTTGCGAAGGACCCGCAGTGCCTGGAGATATCCTCCAGAGGCATCGACCTGACCTTCCCTCTCGCTTTGGGAATGGCGCAGTAGGTGCAGTATTTCTCACAGCCGTCCTCTATCTTCAGGAAAGCCCTTGTGTGCTCCGGGAGCTCATCAGTATCGAGAGGTTCGAAGCACGCGCCGGAAAGGTCATTCACAGAGATCACCGGCTCCCGGTCTTTCAGGAATCCGAGCACAAGGTCGGGGATGGAGGAGCGATCGCCGGTACCGGTCATGATATCTGCTCCGACCTGTGCTGCGCTGTCCGGGTAAGCCTGCGGCCAGCATCCGGTCAGGACCGTCACGGCGTCCGGATTCTCACGTTTTACTCTGTTGAAGAAGAATCTGTCCTTCCTGTCTGCGTTGCCTGTGACGGTGCAGCAGTTTATAACGACGACGTCGGCATCTGCATAACTGTCTGCAGCCTCGAAGCCCTTTTCCAGAAAGAGCTTTCGCATTGCGGCGGACTCATAGAAGTTTACCTTGCACCCGAACGTTTCGATATAGACTTTCAAGGAGGGACCTCCGTTTCTCTGATACAGACTAGTATATACAAAAAGACCGAAAAACAGAAGAATTTCCGTCACTTTTGACTCTCAGTGCAATGCCTGCTTTCCTTGAAAAGGAAAGGGAGAAATATTATCCTTTAGGAAAGAAACGATGCGATGCACCGCGTTTCCGCAAAGGAGAAAACATGCTCAGGTATGATGTCGGAATGCTGGACGGATTCCTCACGAGAGGGGAGTTCGATTCTATAAAAGAGGAGATCGCTGCCGCCTCGGCGATGCTCAGGGACGGGACCGGCAGAGGAAATGACTTTATCGGCTGGAGGGATCTTCCGGCCGTTTTTGACAGGGAGGAGTACGCAAGGATCAGGGATACCGCAAGACGGATCCGGGAACAGAGCGGCATACTTCTGGTCATAGGTATAGGAGGATCCTATCTCGGTTCCAGAGCAGTGCTGGAACTGCTCAGGGGAGAGCTCCACAATGAGATGGGAGGCCTAAAGGTATATTTCACAGGTAACTCTCTTTCGCCAGGAGATATGGAAGACATTCTCAGGCTCTGCGATTCGTCCGATGTATCGGTCAACGTGATCTCGAAATCCGGAACGACCACCGAGCCGGCTATCGCGTTCCGGATCTTCCGTGACTACCTGATAAAGAGATACGGCGAGGAAGGTTCAAGAGAGAGGATCTATGCCACGACGGACAGGACCGGAGGAACTCTCAGAAAGCTGTCCGGGGAACACGGGTACGAGACCTTCGTGATCCCGGGAGACGTTGGCGGAAGATTCTCGGTGCTCACGCCGGTCGGACTGCTTCCGCTTGCGGCAGCGGGGATCGACACAGATGCACTGCTCAGCGGCGCAGAAGACATGCGTAAAGTCTCCTGTGACGATGACACTCTGGTCAATCCGTCCAACCGTTACGCTGCGGTGAGGAACCTCATGCTGAGGACAGGCAAGAGCGTCGAGATACTAATCTGCTTCGAGCCCAGGTTCAGGATGATGGGAGAGTGGTACAAACAGCTGTTCGGTGAGAGCGAAGGTAAGGAGCACACGGGACTTTTCCCGTCCACATGCGTGTTCACGTCGGACCTTCACTCCATGGGCCAGTTCTGTCAGGATGGGACCAGGATCATATTCGAGACGCTGGTAAAGTTCGCACAGGTTGGATCCGGAATGACCGTACATCCTGAGGAGGACGACTTCGACGGACTCAATTACCTTGCGGGGAAGAGCATACACGACATCAATACTATCGCTTCAGACGCAACGATGTCCGCTCACACCGAGGGCGGTGTGCCCTGTTCGGTCATTGAGTGCGAGAAGCTTGACGAGTACAACACAGGCGAGCTGATCTACTTCCTTGAGAGAGCCTGCGCCGTATCGGGATATACGCTCGGCGTGAACCCCTTTGACCAGAAGGGAGTCGAGGCTTACAAGAGAAACATGTTTGCGCTGCTGGACAAACCGGGATACGAAGAAGACAAGAAGAGGCTTCTTGAAAAGAAATAAAGGAGACTGCATATGATAAAGCTCATCGTCGGGTCGAAGGGATCCGGAAAGACAAAGACCATCATAGAGATGATGAACAGAGCAGCGGATGAGTCCGGAGGACACATCGTGTGCATCGAGAAGGGGATGAAATCCACATACAACATCAAGTCCAGTGTGAGGATCATAGACGTGGACGATTACAATATCCGCGGATATGATCAGTATTTCGGATTTTTCATGGGAGTCCTCGCCGGTGACTATGACATCATGGAGGTCTACCTGGACGGTGTGCTCAAGGTCGGTGACGGAGATATCGAAGGCCTGGGCGTTCTGCTGGATAAGTTCACGGACATAGCTCCTGAGCATGTCAGCATAATAGTCACCGTATCCTGCGACATGGAGGATCTCACGGAGAACGTCAGGAAATATCTCTGAAACCGGGCGCTTCCGAAGCTGCAGAAAACCGCAGAAAATCGGGAAAATGACTGTTGACACTGCCATTGCCCGCAGATATAATAATCAAGCACGCTTTTTATAGGCGCGCTTTTATGACTGATGAGGAGGTGCTAGGCATGGCAGTACCGAAAAGAAAAACCAGCAAGGCGCGGCGCGATAAAAGACGCTCCTCCGTTTGGAAGATAGCCGCCCCGACGCTCGTAACCTGCCCCCAGTGCGGACAGTTCATGGTCCCGCACAAAGCTTGCGGAAACTGCGGTTACTACAAGGGCCGTGAGGTTATCAACAAGGAAGCTTAACGCAACATTCAAAGACGGGGAGATACATCCTCGTCTTTTTTGTTTTCCACCGAGGGAAGATGGCAGTAAAGATAACGGGGACTCTGGAAGGTTCGCCCGCTTCAAAACTGAATATACCTGAGGGAACGATGCTGGTGTCCGTGAACGGCGAGGAGATAGAGGATGTTCTGGACTACGGCTTTTATACCGCGGCAGAGGAGCTTGATCTCCTGCTGAGATACACAGACGGAAGCGAGGAGACGGTCCACGTCAGAAAGAGGGAATACGAGGAGCTCGGGATAGAGTCCGGAACTTTCCTAATGGACAGGGAACATGCCTGCAGGAACAAGTGTATCTTCTGCTTCGTGGACCAGAACCCTGACGGGATGAGGAGCTCCATCTACTTTAAGGACGACGATATGCGGCTGTCGTTCCTGTTCGGAAGCTACGTGACTCTCACGAATCTCACCGACCACGACATTGACCGCATCATCAGGATGAAGATCTCTCCTGTCAATGTCTCGGTGCATACCACCGAGCCTGAACTGAGATGTCTCATGATGGGGAACCGCTTCGCCGGAGACAGCCTGAGACATCTTTACCGCCTGGCGGAATCCGGAGCTGACATCAACTGCCAGATAGTGGTATGCAGGAACTGGAACGACGGAGATCACCTCAGACAGACGCTCACCGACCTGACCGGTCTGTGCCCTTCCGTCGGGAGCATTGCGGTGGTGCCGGTCGGGCTGACCGCTCACCGTGAAGGGCTCACCGCGCTGGAACCTTTCGACAGGGACAGCGCCAGGGAAGTGATAGAGATAATACGTCCTTTTCAGGAGAAGTGTCTGGAGAAGTTCGGGGACAGGATAGTGTATCCCTCCGATGAGCTCTATATAATCGCGGAAGAAGAGATCCCGGAATCGGACGAGTACGGGGATTACAAACAGCTGGAGAACGGGGTCGGCATGGTCTCCATGTTTGAGGACGAGTTCCTCAGCGCGCTGGAGCTAGAAGACGGCGACAGCGAGGAGAGATATGCGGACATCGTGACGGGAATGATGTCATACGATTTCATTGTGACCCTGACTGAGAAGATCCGTGAGAAGTTCCCGCGCACCCACGTCACGGTCCACGGAGTGCGCAACGATTTCTTCGGACCGTCGATAACGGTCTCGGGACTCCTGACGGCGACTGATATACTGGCTCAGGTCAGAAGAGAGGATGTCAGGGGCGACAGGATCATACTTCCGGAATCAGTTCTCAGAAGAGACGGCGACAGATTCCTGGATGACATTACAAAAGAAGAGTTCGAGCAGAGGATGGGGCTTCCCGTAAGGACCGATCAGGACGGAGCAGATCTGCTTGACGCTATACTCGGGAGATAGAGGATTCAATGAGACAGGCAGTGGCGATAGTGGGAAGGCCGAATGTCGGCAAGTCCACTTTCTTCAACAAGTTGATAGGGGAGCGCCGTTCCATAGTGGACGACATGCCCGGGGTGACCAGAGACAGGGTCATCGGTGAATGTGAGTGGGGAAGGTACAGGTTCTCGCTCATAGACACCGGCGGCCTTGAGATCGGCAACAACGAGGGGTATATGCCGCATATAAGACAGCAGGTGGAGCTCGCGGTGGATACCTCTGCCGTGATCGTCATGCTTACCGACATAAGAGCAGGCGTCACCGCTGCTGACCAGGAGCTCGCGACCATGCTCAGGCAGTCGGGGCGGCCGGTCATCCTTGCCGTAAACAAGGTGGACTCGGTCGGAGAGCTTCCCGCTGACTTCTATGATTTCTATTCTCTCGGTCTGGGAGATCCGTATCCGGTAAGCTCGGTCCACGGGCACGGGACCGGAGACCTGCTGGACAAGATATGCAGCTATCTGGACGATCCTGTGGAAGAAGAGGAAGGCGACGACAGTATAAAGGTCGCCATCATAGGCAGACCGAACGCGGGCAAGTCCTCTCTGGTCAACCGCATCATCGGCAAGGACAGGGTCATCGTATCCGACGTCGCTGGGACTACCAGGGATTCCATAGACGTCGAGTTTGAGAACGAGCAGGGCAAGTTCGTTTTCATAGACACCGCCGGCATGAGGAAGAAAGGCAGGATCACCGACGCCGTTGAGCGATACAGTGTTATGAGAGCTCTCGCGGCAGTCGACCGCGCAAATGTGGCGGTCATAATGATAGACGCCACGGAGGGGTTCTCTGAACAGGACAGCAAGATAGCGGGTTATGCCCATGAACAGGGAAAAGGCTGCATAATCGCGATCAATAAGTGGGATCTGGTCGTCAAGGACGACAAGACCATGGATGAACAGAGAAAGAAATACGAGAACGATTTCAGCTTTATGGCATACGCGCCTATCATATTCATTTCGGCAAAGACAGGGCAGAGGATAGACAGACTGCTCGAACTGATCAAGTTCGTGGACGAGCAGAACGCGATGAGGATCACTACCGGAGCTCTCAATGAGCTGCTCGCACGGGCCACAGCAAGAGTCGAGCCGCCTTCCGACAAAGGTAAGAGGCTCAAGATATACTACATGACACAGCCTACCACGAGACCGCCTGCATTCGCGGTCTTCTGCAACGATCCTGAGCTCTTCCACTTCAGTTATCAGAGATATCTCGAGAATCAGATCAGAGAAGCTTACGGACTGGAAGGGACGCCTGTCAGGCTCATGATCAGGGGCAGGGGCTGACCGTCACGGAGGTCTGATACAACATGACGCTTACCGAGTATCTGGCAGTATTCGCAGCCGCGTTCGCAGCGGTGTCCGCGATCCTTTGCTGTATCCTCGTCGTGAGGGTGCGGTCGGCTGAGGATGACCTAAGGAGGATAGACGACATCAGAAGGGAGATATCCTCCGAGTTCAGGTCATCGCGCAGTGAGAGCATGCAGCAGAGCCAGTCCATGAATACAGCCCTCAGCCAGAGCATCAGCAGCAGCTTTGCAAGGGAAGATGCCAGACTGGCGGGTATGCAGGACCTCATCGACGACCGGCTCAGAGCTATGGACAAGAGGATATCGGATTCTTCTCTCCACAGCGAAGTCAAGCTGGAGAGCATGCGCGACTCCATGGAAAAGCGACTGCAGGCGATCAGGGATGACAGCAGCAGGCAGCTGGACGAGATAAGAAACACGGTCGATGAGAAACTGCAGAAGACGCTCGAAGACAAGATAGGACAAAGCTTCCGGCTGGTGAGCGAGCGTCTGGAACAGGTGTACAGGAGCCTCGGCGAGGTGCAGTCACTGTCAGAAGGAGTCGGCGATCTCAGGAAGGTGCTCTCAAACGTCAAGACAAGAGGGATCTTCGGGGAACTGCAGCTCGGAGCGATATTGTCCGAGATACTTTCTCCTGAGCAGTACGACACCAATGTCGTCACGAAGCCCGGATCCGGAGACCCCGTGGAGTTCGCCGTAAAGTTTCCCGGGGACGGGGGAGAGACTGTGTATCTTCCTATAGACTCCAAATTCCCCATGGACGCATATCAGGCGCTTATGGATGCATATGACACCGGAGACAAAGCTGCGGTGGACGCAGCAGGTGGTTATCTGGAGACCAGGATCAGACAGGAAGGTAAGAAGATCAGGGACAAATACATTGCTCCTCCGAACACCACTGACTTCGCGGTGATGTTCTTCCCTGTGGAAGGTCTGTACGCGGAGGCTGTCAGGAGGGGACTGGTCGACACGCTTCAGCAGAACTACAGAGTCAGCATCGCCGGACCCACTACCATGGCGGCACTGCTCAATTCGCTTCAGATGGGCTTCCGTACACTGGCTATCCAGAAGAGATCCAGTGAGGTATGGAAGGTGCTTGGCGAGGTAAGGAACGAGTTCGATACCTTCGGAGCGGTGCTGGAGAGCGCCCAGGGAAGGATAATGAAGGTCAACGAGGATCTGGACAAGCTGATCGGCGTAAGGACCAGGCAGATCCAGAGAAGGCTCAAAGACGTGTCCAGTCTGCCGTCATCAGGACCCGAGAGGATCCCGGAGGATGCGGGATAGGACGAAATATGAAGAACATACGGAAAGCTCCGGCACGGATGATGTGCCGGAGCTTTTGTGACGGAAACAATGATCAGTTCTGTGAGGTCTCCTCAAGGATCAGTTCAGCTATGCGCGTCTTGTGAACGATATAGCTGCCATGGCCTTCGCCTTTCAGGATCCTGAGCTTCGATCCGGGGATGGCGGCGGCGATAGCTTCCGTCTCCCTTCTCAGGACGAGATCCTTTTCTCCCGCTATGACGGTCGTGGGGACCTTGATCGCTGAGAGCTCCTCCGCAGTGATATGCGGCTCGTTGAGGATCATTTTCAGTTTGCTGTCCTTGGTGAAGAAGTGCAGGACCTTGACGAGCAGTTTCAGCTTTCCGCTGACGCCGTCCGGGGTCATGTTGGCTCCGCTGACGATCAGACGGCTGATCCTGTCGGTCTTCTGCGCAAGCAGCAGTCCGAGGATGCCTCCGTCACTGAAACCGTAGAAGGTGACATCCTTAAGATCCAGATCGTTCATGAACACGAGCAGGTCGTCAGCCATATCGCTGTAATGAAGCTCGCTGACTTTAGTGCTCTGGCCGTGATCCCTTGAGTCCACCGCGTAAACTGTAAAACTGTCCTTAAGTATCTCAGACGCCTCGTCGAAGATGGTATGGTCCTCGCTGTTGCCGTGGACCATGATCAGGGGCTTTCCGCTCCCTTTTACTTCGTAGAAAAGCTGTATGCCGTTAACATGCTGAAACATCTCTTATGCCTCCGGTAAATATCTTTATGATCATATAGAGGATATAACATGTCCGCGCATTTAGCAATGATCCTCTGATGATGACTGAGACAGAACGGAAAAGAAAAAAGATCAGCTGCGGTGAACCCGGCTTAATGTCTGCGGAAAGATAGAGTCGTAAGAAAAATCCGGGACCCTACCGGAAAAATAATGAAAACAGTAAAAAAATCCTGTAAAATATATACACTGATGTATAGACGTTTTATCTATGCAGAGGGGTGCCCTTTTTCATGAAACACGACACGGATGCTGCGCTGAAGGATATTAAACGGCGCGGTAAGGAATCCAAACGGAGCGCGAGTGCGGCCGACCTGCTCACTGAAGTGAACGGAGTCCCTGAACTTGCGCCTTTTTTTGTTTTGTCTGCATCCGTCCACGCGTCGTCGGGCATCAGGTATACGAGGTCCGGAGCATTCCTGACAGACAGTTCCGCGGGCGGATCAATACTCTCTGTTCCTGCAGTCCCAGCCCATGCCTACGGCATCGAGGCGGACGGCTGCGGATTCAGCGGGAGATAGGACGGGTTCTGACAGCGGCATGGACAATACCGAATCAAAGTTTGAAAACCGGAAGTATCTGAGGATACTGGCGTTCGTTCTGGTGATCATAGTGATCTTCAGCATGTTCCTGGGAGTGGAATCCAGGATACAGTTCACCGGATCCCAGTATGTCGGAAAGATCGCCGAATACGCCGCGAGCGTAACGGAAGACACCACAGGCTATCTGACCGAAAAGCGGCTTAACAGGGCGTGGGCGATCCTCAAAAGTCTTGTCAAGAAACCCAAGACATTCGAGCAGTTCGAGACCTATGCATCCATTGCTATAGCCAGAGAGGATTATGCCGGAGCGGTGCAGTACATGGAAGGCTGCATCGAAACCTATACCGGAAACGACAGCAGAGAACTGGCTGTGCTGTTCCTCAGGCTTGCGAGCCTTAATGTCATCACTGGAGAATACGAGAAAGCACTTCTGCAGCTGAACCGGGCAGCGGCTGAGGATCCGGAGCTCGCCTCGGTGTACTTTATGAGAGCTGAGATGAGGATGGTCCAGGGAGATCTGGAAGGGGCGGCGCAGGACGTCGAGAAGTATCTTGAGATAGACGGCGGCAATCCGGTGATCATGGCTAGTCTGGGACAGCTTTACGAGAACGTCGGTTACCCCGACAAGGCGGCGGAATGCTATGCGATCTCCGCGGAGAACGAACCCGCCGCATATGTAGCCCTTGCCAGATGTCAGATGCTTCTGGAAGACATCCACGCAGCAAGGGAGAGCCTGGAGAAATTCCGTGAGGTCTCTTCTGAAGACACGAACGGAGAGGTATCGGCGATGTATGCCGTATGCCTTATGAACGACGGCGAATACACCGCAGCCGCAGAGGAGTACAGAAGAGCCGTGGAAGACGGATATGCGGCGCCGATGCTCATGTACGAGCAGGCGATGATGTGCTCATACCTGGCAGAAGACTACGCCGGCGCGGCCAGGGACGGCGCCAAGGCGGTCCAGGCAGAGAAGGCGGCAGGAGAGCCTGTTGCGGAGACTGCGATATGGACGGGACTGAGTTTCCTGATGGTGGGACAGTATACCGACGCGCAGAACTACTTCCGCACGGCACTGTACGAGGATCCGGACAGGGAGGGACTGGTATATTATCTGGGCGTATGCGCCATGAGCCTGAACGAAGCGGAGAAGGCGGAAGCCCTGTTCACGGAATCGATCGAAAGAGGAGAGAGCATAACGGCATGCGCATATAACAGGGCGCTCTGCCGGATCGCTCTGGGAAAAGAAGAGGAAGCTATAGACGATCTGTATCTGGTCATAGACAGAGACGATGAACCGGACCTGGTCTCGGAAGCGTGGGACCTGCTGTACGAGATATGACACACAGTCCGGAGATCTATATACAGTATTTGATTAGAAAAAATATGATTGAAGCACCCGCACGCGGGGAGAAAACATAACAGTAGGTCGATAGACCAAAAGGAGCACGTTATGTCTGCTGACGGTGATCGCAGAAGAAAGATCTGGAAAGGAATGAGGGCGAAGAGCATGCTGGCGCTTTTGCTGGCATTGCTGCTCGTGTTCTTTGTGAACACGCCGCCTGTCATGGCTGAGGAAGAGGGAGAGGAGAACGTCTCGGTCGAGACGACGGTATCCGATCCGGGTGATCCCGGCCCGCTCAGGGGAGCGGAGGATTCCGGAGGAGATTCGGGATCCGACTCCGGGGAGGAGCCTGAGGAGGAACAGGAAACTGTTCCGCTCGAGACTGCTCCCGGTTCCGCGACCGTATCTGAAGTCGTGGAAGT
>JAFZZV010000041.1 GCA_017828855.1 Oscillospiraceae bacterium
GAAGAAGAGGAGCCAGGATGTATATGCTCCCGGAAACAAGTACGGAGGCAGGCCGGACTATGCTCTGTCGGTATACGGACGCGCAATAAAGGAGGCGTATCCGGACGTCCCGCTTATAGCAGGAGGGATGGAGGCGAGTCTCAGGAGGCTGGGTCACTATGATTACTGGAGCGATTCCGTAAAGAGGTCTGTGCTGCTGGACAGCTGCGCGGATCTTCTGTGCTGGGGCATGGGCGAGAGATCCGACCTTGAGATAGCCAATGCCCTGGCGGCAGGGACTCCAGTCAGTGATATAAATTGGGTGAGGGGAACGGTATGGAAGACCGAGACTCCTCCGGAAGATGCGATAATCCTGCCCAGCTACGAGGACATCTGCAAGGACAAGAAGAAATACTGCAGGAGCTTCATGCGGCAGTATGAGAACTGCGACGCGATCACGGCAAGACCGCTGGCTGAGAGATATGTCCATGACGGGTGCTATGTGGTGGTGAACCCGCCGCAGGCTCCGCTGACAACTGAGGAGATGGACGCCATCTATGAGCTTCCGTACGAGAGAAATTACCACCCTGTATACGAGAGCCAGGGAGGGATCTCTGCAATAAGCGAGGTCAAGTTCTCCCTGGCGTCCAACAGAGGCTGTTTCGGTGCATGCAGTTTCTGCGCCATCACGTTCCATCAGGGGAGGACCATATCCGCAAGAAGCCATGAATCCCTGATAAGGGAAGCGGAGATCCTCACCAAGCTGCCGGATTTCAAGGGGTATATACATGATGTGGGAGGCCCGACTGCAAACTTCAGGCATCCATCCTGCAGCAAGCAGCTGCAGTTCGGAGTCTGCAAGAACAGGCAGTGTCTCGGGCAGGATCCCTGCCCGAACCTTGAAGCGGACCACACCGACTACATCGAGCTCCTGAGAAAACTAAGACAGGTCAAAGGCGTCAAGAAGGTATTCGTCCGCAGCGGTATCCGTTACGATTACATCCTTCAGGATCCGAACGGTGACAGATTCATGGATGAACTTGTCAGGAATCATGTCAGCGGGCAGCTTAAGGTCGCGCCTGAGCACGTATCGGATCATGTGCTGTACCTGATGGGAAAACCGAAGCATGAAGTCTTCCTCAAGTTCAGGAAAAAGTACTTTGACGCGAACAAAAAGGCAGGAAAGGATCAGTACCTGGTGCCTTATTTCATCTCATCGCATCCCGGATGCACCCTGAACGACGCTGTCGAGCTTGCGGAATACCTGAGGGACATAAGGTCCACTCCGGAACAGGTGCAGGATTTCTATCCGACACCTGGTACTCTGTCCACCTGCATGTACTACACGGGTCTTGACCCCAGAACGATGAAGCCGATATACGTTGCTAAGGATCCAAGAGAGAAGGAACTTCAGAGATGCCTGATGCAGTACAGAATCCCGGAGAATGCCGCAAGGGTCAGGGAAGCGCTGCGGAAAGCCGGAAGGCCGGACCTGATCGGAAACGGTCCCAAGTGTCTTGTCGCACCTGCACAGGATGACAGAGGCAGCCGCAGGACCTCTGCGGCTGGCGGAAAGAAGGCTTCTGCAGGGAAGAGCCGGGACAGTGTCAAGAGCAGAACACAGGGAAGCAGATCTCAAAAAGGTTCAAAGAAAAACCGGAAATGAGCAATATAAAAGGTTCTTCACAAAACTTTGTAGGTAAAAAGCGCTAAACAATTGAATAAAGAGCATGAGGTGTCCTAAAGTTAAAAGCGACCAAACTCCAACGAAAGGACAAGCAACATGCTCTTCAACAATAATAGTATCTCGATTTCGTTCTCAGTCAACCAGTTTCAGTGCAAATACATGAATGTAGATGTATGGAACGAAGTCGACAGCGAAAACAAGATCATCATAGAGTATGAGAGCACATGTGCAACGGATGCAGTCAGGTGTCCATATTGCGGGAAAGCAGTACAGGGACACGGCACGGCAACAACAGCGTTAAAAGATATGCCGATCTGGTTTGGGATAGAGCAGGAAGCCGTAGTCACCTATCATAGATATCAGTGCACAGAATGCAGAAGAGTATTCTCAGAATACATAGATTTCAAGCATCCCGGGGTACGGATCACAGAAAGAGCAGTTAACTGGATCAAGTCATTTCTGAGACTGGGGTTATCAGTAAAATCGATAAGCGAAATAACGGGGATCCATTGGAATACGATCCGGCATCTGCATGAGGAAGTGATCAAGGAGAAGCTTGATGAACGGGAGAAGTTTCTCAAGGCTCTGGGATACAAGCCCAGGCTGCTGGCGATAGATGAGTTTGCGATCCATAAGGGACACACCTATGCTACGACCGTAATGGATCTGGAGACCGGAGATGTGCTGTGGGTCGGAAAAGGCCGTACGATCGAGGATTTCCAGCACTTCTTTGAGGACGTGGATCCGGAACGTCTCAGTGATGTGGAAGCAGTCGCAATGGACATGAATGCCTCATACAACAAGGTGGTAAGGGAGAATCTCCCGGATGCCCAGATAGTTTATGACCGTTATCACATGCAGGCTCAGTACGGAAAAGATGTCCTCGGCGTTGTACGTTTAAACGAAGCCAGACAGCACAAGGAAGAGGCAAACAGGATCATCAGAGAAGACGTTCCTGCAGCTGACCGGAAAGAAAAGGCATCACTGAAACAGGAAGCGAGAGCAGAGCGGCAGCTGTACTCAAAACTGAAGAAGTCACGGTGGATCCTTCTCAGAAACTCAGACAATCTTTCTGATAATGCTCAGCTGTATCTGGAAGAGATCCTGCTGTCGCATGAGGATCTTGCGACATGCTATGCAATGAAAGAGGAGATGTGTGAACTGTTTGAGATCACTGATCCTGCTGCAGCCAGAGAGAGGTGGGAGAAATGGTTCTCCGCCGCACTGGAAAGCTGTATTGAACCACTGATGAAGTTCGCCAGATTGAAGAAAGATCGCATCGAAGGGCTTGTAGCCCATGCAACATACCCAATCAGTACCGGTAAACTTGAGGGATTGAATAACAAGATCAAGGTCGCGAAAAGATTAGGCTATGGGTTCCGAAATGATGCTTACTTCTTCTCTCTGATTCGCTTCTTATCTATCCCTCCACTTTAACCCTACAAAGTTTTGTGAAGAACCATATAAAAGGGACCGTGAAAGGTCCCTTTTAAAGTAGGTTTTCCTGTCGGCTGTAACAGACCGGCATATCACACAAGACGGGTGAAGCTGGTATCGGGAGAAAAACAGCGTCTTACAGTTCCGGCCAGATACAGTGAGCCGACGCAGCAGACTGCTCCGCCTCCAGCAAGGCTGATCGCGGCGGAGATGCCTTCCTCCGTCGTGTGGCAGGCGACAGCGCTGTATCCGCACTCCCGAATCACACCGGCAAGGCTC
>JAFZZV010000042.1 GCA_017828855.1 Oscillospiraceae bacterium
AGCACATCTTCAGGGTGTGCTTTTTTTGTTTTTTGATGATCGCCGAGGAGGATCCATGTTCAGGATATTCGAGAATTGGGACGGCAGTTTCACCGTGATGCCGTATGAACCCGGGGATGATCTGATAACACTGGGCTTCGGTCTGATCTTCGTTCTTCTCATGAGCGTCGTCGCGGGCTATGCGTCCCTCTATATGGCGCTTCCGGTGATCGCCCTTTACATCTCAGTCCTCATCGACATGTACGTGCATGATGAGGCGGCGGCTCTTATCTCGTATCCGTTTGCGGCATATGCGTGGGGGGGAACCTGCTATGCAGTCATGGAAGCGACGCGGGTACACGGCCTCGGGCTTCTCGGGCTCGCAGGATGGGTAATAATGGCTATCGTAGCGATAGTGCTTCTCATAGTCCCTCTTGGCGAGAGGACCGGGATGGAGTTTGTCCCGGCTATGACCGTAATACCGCTCGGAATGGTATGGATAGGTTCTCTGCTCTATGGACTCTCAGACGAGAGCAACAGCTACGCAAAGACCTCTGCAAACCTGTGCAAGTATGCGTTCCGGCTGTTTGGAATAATGATGGCAGCGGGCATCGCAATCGCTGTATACCATTGCCTGAAGAGATCGTCATTCCGCAGCGGAGAAAAAGCAACTGTAAACTCCTTTTTCAACCTTATCATCGGCTGCCTTATAGTTGCAGGAGGCTGTGCCGTAAGTTCGGTCGCCGGAGGGAAGGCAACTGCAGTCTATACCGTTGCAGCTTTCGCGATCCTGTCGGTATTCACACGCGGCAGAAAACTGCTGAGTCTGAACGAGCTCTCACTGCTCCCGTGCGCCGTCTGCCTTGTTCTTGATCCCCTCACGCGATACAGCTCATCAGATATCCTTCCTCTGTCAGCAGCAGATCACATCATCCGGTTCAGTCAGGCAAGGATCTTCAGGTCTGTCTCGGAGCAGTTTACCTCCCCGCTTCTGGAAGGAATGGAATGGGCAGTATCGAAAGGTCTCAGGGCACTTATCAATCTGATCCTGATGATCTTCGATACCTCTGTACCGGTTTTTTCCATTCCCCTTCTGCTTATGTCAGCAGTCACTTTTGTGATCCTGTGCGTCTCCGCCAGCATAGGCCGCTTCGGCAAGAGAAAATAACGACAGCGCTGTTCCGCAAAAAAAGACAGAAGACCTCTTGAAGGATCTCCTGTCTGGTGCCGCTGACGGGGGTCGAACCCGTATGCCTTTCGGCGAGGGATTTTAAGTCCCTTGTGTCTGCCAATTCCACCACAGCGACAGTATTATAAGAACTGCTACTGATTATAGTTTTTTGAAACCACGAGTGTCAACGCCGGAGCAGTCTCCGGCTTTTTTACGGCTTTTTTATACACTTTCTCAAGTCGGCTGCGTCCGGACAGCGCAGATCCCTGAGAAAAGGCGGAAAATGGTATAATTAAGAAACCTTACCGTTCGGAGAAGCAATATGGGCAAAAGAGTATTCATCATTGTATGCGACAGTCTTGGTATCGGGAAAGCCCCGGATGCCTTATCATTCGGTGACGGCGGGACCGATACTCTCAGGGCTATTATCTCCAGTGACTGCTTCCGTGCACCGGTCCTTGAGAGTCTGGGACTGTTCAATATCGACGGTATCGATTACGGTGATCCGTCAGGCCACCCGCTTGCCAGTTATGCCCGTGCTGAGGAAGCGTCAATGGGAAAGGATTCCACGATAGGGCACTGGGAGATTGCGGGGCTCATCACTGAAAGACCTCTCCCCGTTTTTCCTGACGGATTCGCGGAAAAACTGGTGAGAAAGATAGAAGAAATCATAGGAAGAAGACTGGTCTGCAACATGCCGTATTCCGGGACAAAAGCCCTCTCGGATTTCGGCGAGCATCATCTCATGACAGGTGATCTCATCGCATATACATCCGCAGACAGCGTGTTCCAGATCGCAGCACATGAGAGCATCGTACCGCCGGAAGAACTATATGAGATATGCCGGACAGTAAGAAACGTGCTTGACGGAGACCCGGATACTGCCGTCGGAAGAGTCATCGCAAGGCCCTTCTCCGGAAAGGATGCCTCTGAATTCACGAGGACCGCCAACAGGCACGACTTCTCCATCGCTCCTCCCCGGAGAACCATGCTGGACTTTATCAGCGATTCCGGACTTGACACGATAAGTATCGGAAAGATATGGGATCTTTTCGCCGGAAAAGGTATCGGAAAAGCCGTGCATACCGCGGGAAACGATGAAGGAATGTCTGCGGCGCTGGAAGAGGCAAACAGTGACTTTAGCGGGCTGTGTTTCGTCAATCTGGTGGATTTCGATACAGTATACGGTCACAGAAGAGATATCGAAGGATATGCACGGGCTGTATCGGAATTCGATTCCCGTCTGGCAGGCCTTCTCGATCTGATGAGAGAGGACGACATTCTTATAATCACAGCGGATCACGGATGCGACCCGTCCTATTCCCTGACCACCGATCATACGAGAGAATGCGTTCCCATCCTGATCTACTCAAGAAAGCTCTCACCGAAGAACATCGGCACCCTCCATACATTTGCCGACATAGGCTGTACGGTGTGCGATTATCTGGGAGTCGCATATGAACTTGACGGAAGCAGTTTTCTGGATACCCTGCAAGGCTGATACTTTATGAATCAAAACTGAGGCAGTCGCGTCATGCGTCTGCCTCAGTTTTTTGTAAACAGATAGAAACGTTCCGTTCCTCCTCCCTGCAGAGGTCTGGAGAAGCAATACCTTCCTCCGTTCCTCCTGATGAAGTCCTCCGCAGTGACGTTATCTGATAAGACGCCTGCGATCACGGCGTTTGCAAGTTTCTCTGAGAAAGCGAGGTCCAGCACTGCATTCAGCGCTTCCGATCCGAATCCTCTGCCCTGATAAGAGGGATGGACGTAGAATGCGCACTCAAGAACTGACAGGGATCTGACCGATCTGGTGACGGAATTGGAGAACAGCGAGCAGTTTCCTATCACGTTTCCATCCAGTAAAACTGCAAAAGAAGTATCCAGTGTCTGATAGTATCCGAACAGCGCTTCGGCGGAAACCGTCCTTCCGGTCCTCTCCTTTATGCCGGGAGCGTCGGCAAGCCACAGGAACGCCTCTCTGTCAGACTCTTTCCAGTTCCGCAGATCCAGCCTTTCTGTTTTGAGCTTTCTCTCATCCATCAGAAACACAGGAAAAACCTGCCTCCGCAAAGCGAATTCAGAAGGCAGAGACCCAGCAGAAACGGATCCACCGGGTTTGAAGGCATCGCACTGGACCTGGAGTAGTAATTCAGGCTTCCGCTCTTTATGTCTGAGAGCGCCTGCCGGTATGTCCGGTTCGCAGGATCCAGCTCGCATGCCTTTCTGATGTGATCCATCGCTGCGAGCCTGTTGCCGAGTCCCTGGCTGGCACAGGCACTGTAGTAATACCACTGAGCGTTTCTTTCTGCCTGTGGAACTCTGCCCAGCCACTGCTGCGCGTTTGAGTATGAGCCTGAGCGAAGGCTTCTGTACGCATTGTCCATCGGAGAAGACGATGACCCGAACGTGCCCGGAGACTGATACGACCTGTAGAAACTGAATCCGAACGGACCGAAGCTGAAGAAATCATAGCTTCCGTTTCCGGAACGGTACCCTGTGTCTGCACCGGAGGGACGGTATCCGCTGCTGTATCCGCTGCGGCCGGTACTGTAACCAGTACGCGCATCTGATGAGGGATTCTTAATCGCCTCATATGCAGCATTTATCTCATTCATCTTCTCCTCGGCTTTACTGTCACCCTGATTCAGATCTGGGTGGTACTTCTTCGCCAAGGTACGGTATGCCTTTTTTATCTCCTCGTCCGTGGCGTTTCGTGAAACGCCGAGGACCTCGTAAGGGTCACGATTCATCTGCTTTTTCTCCAAGCGGTCTCTTTGCGCAGTATTCTCTGTATTTTGCGGTCATCCCGGTGTATATGATGCTGTCCAGTACCGAACTGTACCTGACGATAGGCAGAAAGCCATAAAGCTCGGATATGTCTCCCAGAAACAGGTCGATCGCATTTCTCTGCCATTCTGGCGAACCTGTCCCGGCTTGTATCAGCGGATTGTATCTTCCCCGTCTGATATCTTCCTCCAGATCCAGAACAGCATCAAGAAGAAATAAATATCTTCCGACTGCGGCTCCGAGTTTTCTCAGGTGCTCGGACCAGTAGTCGTTCTCGGACCACACGAACGTCTCTCCCAGCAGAGCCCCGAACAGGTTGCACAGTTCATCTATATCACCGGACTGTGTGCTCTCAAGCATGGATATCCTCTCAAGTGACTCCTTTATCACTGCCGCCTGTCTGGGAAAGGCTGCAGCAGCTTTTTCGAACGCACCGGACAACAGCCGTGAAGCATACAGTTTCATCACATCCCTGTCGTCATTCCAGTCATCCAGAGCCTTGTAGTAAGAAAGCATCACTCCTATTTCGGATACATAATCACTGAACAGATTGAAAGTCACCGATGTCCCTGAAAAGGGATGCACCGGGCACTTTTCCTGCGTTGTGACCGTCTCAGGCTCATACATGGAGGAAAGGATCATCCAAAGGAACACTAGGTCATAACTGAGCGAGAGCGTGCCGCGAACAAGTCCGTTCTTCCTGAGGGAGGAACAGATCCCGCAGTATGCCGACCTGTATTCCAGGAAATCCTTCTCCTCAAGATTCGTCCTGTCCGCTATTAGGTATCCGAACATAAACACACCTTCCCAGCTACTATAACACCAGAGTTTGTCTAAACTGTTTCGGCACACAGAAGCGCCGTCGTCATAAGACGGCGGCGCAGTTGTCTGAAAAGATTATTCCTCTTCCTCTTCCCTGAGGTCTGCGGCATCCGCAATGACCTTGGCTTCGAGATGGCTCGGCAGCGGGTCGTAACGGAGGAAATCAAGTGTGAACGTACCGCGTCCCTGGGTGGAGGATCTCATGAAAGCGGTGAAATCCTGCATCTCGGCTTCCGGTACTTCCGCCTCGACGAGCATGAGTCCGTCTTCCGCGGGATTCATTCCGAGCACGCGGCCGCGACGCTTCGTGACCTCGCTCATGATATCACCGGTGTTGTCGTTGGGGACATACGCCTTGAGGGTGCAGATCGGCTCGAGAAGAGTGGGCTTCGCGTTTGCGCAGGCTGCCTTGTAAGCGAGGCGCGCCGCGGACTTGAAGGCGACTTCCTTGGAGTCGACGGGATGGTATTTGCCGTCATACAGCGTGGCACGGAATCCGACCATCGGATAACCTGCGAGAACGCCGTGGAGCATCGCTTCCCTAATTCCCTTTTCGACTGCAGGGATGAATTCCTTGGGTACCGTTCCGCCTACGACAGCGTTTACGAATTCAAAGTCTTCACCGGGCAGCGGCTCGAATCTCATCTCAACAACACCGAACTGGCCGGCACCGCCGGACTGCTTCTTGTGCTTTCCTTCCGCTTCTGCAGTTCCGCGGATAGTCTCGCGGTATGCGATCCTGGGCGCCTGAAGTCCGACTTCAACTCCGAACTTGGATTTCAGTTTTCCTACGACTACCTCGAGGTGCTGCTCACCGAGACCGGAGATGATCTGCTGGCTGGTCTCGCTGTTTACATGATATGTGACGGTCCTGTCCTCTTCCAGGAGCTTCTGGATACCGGAAGAGATCTTTCCCTCATCACCCTTATTCGCGGCAAAGATCGCCATGGACATAGTTGGCTTCGGGAACTCAATGGGCTTTACATTATAGATCTTGTCTGCTTCGCAGAGAGTATCGCCGGTGTGGGTGGATGAAAGCTTCGTGACAGCTCCGATATCCCCCGCAGAGATCTCCTTGGTGTCGACCTGCTTCTTACCCTTGATGACAAGGAGCTTGCCGGGCCTCTCGCTCTCGCCTGTAGCGGCGACAACGGGTGCACTGGAATCTGTGAGTTTGCCGGAGAGCACCTTGACGAAGGAGAGCTTTCCTACGAAGGGGTCTGCTACGGTCCTGAATACGTATGCGACGAGCGGTCCGTTCTCGCTTATCTCAAGCTTGACGGAATTGCCGTCCTTATCGGTCACTTCATAGTCTTCCTCATCGGAGGGAGCGGGTGCGAGAGCAGCAAAATACTTGAGGGCGAGGTCTATTCCTTCGCGCGTGATGCTGTCACCGGCAATAACGGGATAGAGAGTGCCGGCCTTGGTTCCCTTCTTGATACCACCAACCAGTTCCTCATGGGTGAATGGCTCTTCAGCGAAGAACTTCTCCATGAGATCGTCATCGACTTCGGCGACTGCTTCGTTGATGTCGTTCATCAGCTCATCGATATATCCGCCGGTATCGGGTACGGGGACCTCAGTGGGCTTGCCGTCCTGGTATGTGTAAGCTTTGTTCTCGAGGAGGTCTACGAATACCGTGGGTTTTCCTTCCTGGATCACCGGGAATACTACGGGGCAGACGCTGGATCCGAAGTGGCTCTCGAGATCCGCGAACGTCTTCCTGAAATCTGCGTTCTCGACGCTGGTGCTTCCGACGAAGAACAGCACGGAACGGTTGTTGTTCTTGGCAAGCTTGAACGCTTTTTCTGTGCCTACGCTGACTCCGCTTCTTGCTGAGAGAACGACAGCGACACTTTCCGCTGCCTGGACGCCCTCATACATTCCGAGTTCAAAGTCGAACAGTCCGGGAGCATCGAGGAGATTCATCTTGACGCCGTTGTACTCAAGAGGCGCGACGGCAAGAGAGATCGAAGCCTTGCGGCGGATCTCTTCGTCCTCAAAGTCCATCACTGTGGTACCGGCGGCAACAGAGCCGAAACGGTCGGATGACTTGGTAAGGAACAGCAGAGCTTCTGCAAATGATGTCTTACCGGCAGAGCTGTGTCCGGCAAGAAGGATATTACGGATCTTTTCCGGTGAGTATCCCATGAAAAATAGTCCCCCTATCTATTAATGAACCTGATCTGGTCAATATACAACATTAGAAATTTTAACATATAAGAAAAACAAATCAAATACATTTTTGCCTGACGGAACAAAAGCCGGTCAGGCAAAATCATACCCGCTTGATCACAGACTCCGAAAAGTGCGGATCATGTATTCCTATCTCATTATCAGAATAGCGATGAAGTGGATGACAGACCATATCACTTGATACAGAGCCACCGAAGTCACCTTTACTGTATCCAGTCCTCCGAACAGCGCGAGCACTGCAGCAAGCAGGATACCTATCACCATCCCGACCAGTCCCATGATCGATGACAACCCGGTCTTTCCAAGCAGATCGTTGCATCCGATCATGCCTCCGAGGAACGCTCCGACGGACCCTACATGAGTCAGGCAGGACGGGCAATGCCTTGTGTATTCAGTCTTCTTTGCCAGCTCCTGCATCGAGCTGTCCCGCACCATCGTGATCATCGACTGCGGAACGTCATACATCCTCGAGATCTTCTCGGGAGAGATGATGAAGTCTCTTGTCCTTACGATGATGCTGATGTCATTCTTGACAAGGCCTTTCAGAAGCTCGGACATCTCCTCATCGGGGGAATACCCAATAACGAACATCGCGTAGAGCTTCCCGGCGACCGCGAGATATATGGCGTCACGCGTAGACGCCTTCGTGTATCTGTTCTCGTAATCCCTTGACGGGACCTCGATGCCGTGGGATTCAAGCATCTCCCTTCTGCCGACGAGGATCCTGTCCTGGTCGACCCAGAAACTGAAACCGAGCCCCTCTTCGTAGACTACGCTGTCCGTGTCGAACAGCATGTCTGTTTTACCCTGGATGACCTTCATGAACATGTGGGCCATCGTGTCGCAGGAATGGATCAGCACCGAAGCGGCATACAGGATCGCTTGATCTATCCTCTCCTTTTCAAAGGTCTTTATGCCGTGTAGCAGCACTTTCTCCCTGGGGAACAGCTCCCTTCCCTCAAGCACAACACTGTTGGCGCTGGCGACGTCTTCCGCGGCACTGTATCCTGGGACAACTGCTCCAAGCCTGTTGAGTTTCATCTGCAGGAGATGGATCGGCAGTTCGAACATCAGGAACGACATGAACGGTGCGCTGACAGCTGCAGCGAGCGCGCTGACCCTCAATGACTCGGCAACGCTCAGTCCTTTCACGAAATAAGAGATCACACCGAGGAGCACGCATACGGCGGCAACAATGGGTTCCGTCTTTTTCGCCTTAGAGAAGTCTATGTTGTCGGAATCGCAGTAATTTGCAAACCGATCCGTATATCCGGTCCTACGGCTGAGCATGACACCTGTGGTCTTATCGGAAAGGCCGCTGGAGAGCATCTGAACGAAGGATCTGTCCGTCACTACGGAAGAAGCATGCTTCTGCGGGTTTTCTGAGACGGAGCGGAAATTCCTCAGATCCCTGGTCGCTTTTAGCATCTCTCCGAGGACTGTCATGAACAGGGCAAAGGAAGTCACAGCAGCGGAATAAGCAGAACCGGGATAAGATCCGGTCAGTATGCTCACCACTGGTTCGGCGATCGAAAGGAGCGACGAGAAGCTCACGAGAGAAGTGAGCCTGGGCTTGAGATCGAATATGCCAGCCAAACCTGGCAGCACTGTCTTCCAGTTCGCGATGACTGAGACCGCAAGACACGCGGCAGTAACTATCGAGGAGACCATATCATATCCGGTCCCCTTCATATGTGTCACATAAGCGAACGCGATGATCACAACAGAAGCTATAGCCGCGATAACAGCAGTTATTATGGATGAGGAAGCGCGTCTGCTGAGGGTCTCGTAGATCTCGTCGGGATCCTCTTCCCTCTCGTCATCATCATCGCTCAGTTCATTGTATACGAGCTCTTCCGCGCGGTCTCTCCTTCTGTTGCTCTTCCTGCTGTCTCTGTGCTCGACTATGACCGTGTCTCCGAAGAGTTCACGGAAATTATCATCCACGCTTTCCTTTATATTCAGGATGCCCTGCGAAGCGCTTGCCTTCTTCTCATCGTCAAGCCTCAGTTCGCCGCGCGTGTATTCTTCTGTCGATTCCGGCCCGGCTGTTTTCACGATATCGTCGTCCAGCTGCGGGATCACATTGAAAGAGGCGGTCCTTTCCGTGAAAAGAGGATGTTCCTCCGCTCCTTCGCGTGAGAAATCGATCTCTTCTTCCGGCTCTTCCTCTTTTTTCTCTTCGGGATGTCCGATGATGAACTCGCCTGTGTAGTCGCTGGGCACCAGATCGAAACTCCCTGTCAGCTGCCTGCTTATCGAGCGAAGATCTTTTCTGGGGGCTGCGATATCTGCCTCGGTTATCGGGGCACTCTGCCTGCCCTGCCCTGATCCGGTGTGTTCAGGAATATCGAGAAGGTCTGCTACCGGGAGATCCGTTCCAAGAAGCTCTTCTTCCGAGATAGGGATCCATCCGCTTTTATCAGGTTCTGCAGCGGTCTCTTTTTCCGCTGTCTTTGTCGGTGAGGGCTGCGGCGTTACGTCCTTTTTCTCCGCGTCAGCGGGAACAGCCGGCCGTGCAGCCGGTCTTCTCTCCGGAACTGCTTCGGACACGGAAGCGGTCTGCTGTGAAACTGGTTTCTTCTCAGTCACTGATACAGGAGCAGCCTGCTGTGTGACAGGAGTCTTTTCGGAAGCTGCAGGCGCAGACGTCGAGATCTGCGATGCAACTGGCTTCCTTTCCTGTACCGGTGCTGGTGCGGAAGCCGCAGTCTGTGAGGCAGGTCTTCTTTCCGCAGCTGCCTGGGCCGCTGTCTGCTGAACAGCTGGCTTTCTCTCCGCAGCACTCCGGGGATCTGTTTCGTTCTGCCTGGCGGCAGGCTTTACCGCCGGTGCAGTCTGCTGCTGTACAGGTCTCATCACCGGAACGGCAGGAGCAGCCTGTGTGCCCTGCTGCGATACCGGTCTTCTCTCCTGTGCAGACGGAGATGCTGACGCTGCCTGCTGTGAAACAGGTCTTCTTTCCGTGGCTGCAGGTGCGGGCGGAGCCGTCGGATTCGCTGCGGGCCTACTCTCCGGACCAGTCTGCGTTGCCGTAGCCGGCTGCCGGAACGAATCGTTCTTTTCGGGAGCCGCAGGTACTGCCGAGGCAGTCTGAGTCACGGGCTGTATATCGGGGACGGAAGGAGCTACAGGCTTGAGAACACTGGGTTTCAGAAATGTGGTATCAGTCTCGTCAGCCTGGCTCAGTTCGTCTTTTTTCTTTCTGATCTCATCGAGCAGGGATTCAAGATCATATCTGTTGTCAGTCAAAATATAAAGACCTCCATCAAGAGTTTCGCTGTCTTACTATTTCATATATAAGAGCGCTCGCAGCAGCGGAAGCATTAAGCGAATTGACTTTGCCGAACATGGGGAGCGATACGGTCCCGTCGCAGAGATCTCTGACCAGTCTCGAGACTCCGAATCCTTCAGAGCCGATGATAAGAGCGACAGGTCCTGTGAGATCCGTCTCATAACAGATACTGCCGTCCATATCAGCGCAGTAACAGAAGATCCCGGCTTTTTTCAGTTCGCGCACAGCCGATGCTATGTTCGGGACCCGGGCGATCGGAATGTGACTGCATGCACCGGCAGAAGTCCTGTGCACCGTGGCATTGACTCCTACTCCTCCGCGCTTCGGGATGATCACCCCGTGCACTCCGGCACATTCCGCAGTCCGCAGGACAGCTCCAAGATTATGAGGGTCTTCTATCCCGTCCGCGACCAGAATAAACGGTGCGTTTCCTGATTCACGGGATATCTTCAGCAGATCTGAAAGGGCTATGTATTCACAGAAAGAAGCGCTTACTGCTACCCCCTGATGGCGGTCGCTTCCGCAGATCTTAGTCAGTTTCTGTGAAGGAACTGCCTTGACCACTGCCCCGCAGCGAGAAGCCAGCGCTTTGTAGAACGAAACTGTCTTCTCGTCCTCATCGGCACTGACAAAAAGCGTATCGGCAGGCTTTCCGCTCTTGAGAAACTCGGTGACCACATTGCGCCCGAAGAGGATCCCTCTTTCTTCATCAGGCTGTTCGCTGTTGTTCTTTTTTTCTTCTCTAGTACTCATCCGATGAATTATATCACAATATTGTGTCTCATATAACAACAGTTGGAAAACACTGTTCAAACCGAGTTTTTACTGACAGTATTCAGTTTTATTCAATACGTTCTGTTGAAAAGTCTGTTGAAGATGTTGAAAAACCCTGTAAAATGGGCATTTTTCGAAAAACGAACATGCATAATTGCATGCAGAAATGGTATTTTAATTACTCTTTGGACACTCGGCGTCCTGATCTTTCGCTTTCTCAGGACTCAATGGAAAGGTTTTTCACGTTCCTTTCTCACACAGCATATCCTATACTTATATTATTGAATGAGTATTGAAAAATCTCTTTGGAGGAGCTGATAACACGGAAAAGACATTCTTTACGTCAGGTTTTTCACTGTCTGACACGCTTAACTGCGGCCAGTGCTTCAGGTTCAGGCCCTGCGGAGACGGCTTCTCCGGAGTCGTGGGTGATAAAAAGATCACTCTGCGCCAGGACGGCGATATGATCACCGCTGCATCTGACCGGAACGAGGATCTCGGCTGGGTTGGCGATTATCTCGGTCTTAACGATGACTATGCCTATATAAACAAGATGCTGTCTTCCGATGAGAAGCTGTCGGAGATAACCGGCAGATGCGGTACCATCAGGATCATGAGACAGCCGTTCTGGGAAACACTTGAGAGTTTCATCATATCCCAGAACAACAACATCCCGAGGATACAGAAGATCATCGAGCGTTTTTGTGAACTGTTCGGTGAAGACATGGGAGGATTCTATGCCTTCCCGCATGCGGAAACAGTAGCCGGGCTCAGGGAAGAAGACCTCGCCGAACTTCACTGCGGTTACAGGGCTCCGTATCTTATAGATGCGGCAAGACGGGTATCGGACGGCACTGTCAGTGAGGATGAACTGCGAAGGATCCCTCTGGACGTTGCCAGGAAAACGCTCATGGGCATCAAGGGAGTCGGTCCAAAAGTTGCTGACTGCACCCTGCTCTTCGGGCTTCACAGATTGGAAGCGTTTCCGAGAGACGTCTGGATCAAAAGGGCTATGGCCGAACTCTTTCCGGAAGGTCTTCCTGAGTGCGCATCATGCTATGCTGGCGTAGCCCAGCAGTATATATTCCATTACGCCAGGAACATGGGCATGCTGGAAAGGGATTGAGACAAAGTGACCGAAAATCCGGTCAGGATTTGTCATACATGCGGTCCCAAGGACACTTTATAATATGATTAATAACACGAAATGTACTAGTTTTATCCGGTTTCAGGAGGTGGATATCTATGCGTTACAAACATTTCAATTCAGCCAATGCGGATATATCCGCATTGTGTATCGGCACCTGGCCGATGGGAAACACATACGGAGAGATCTCTGTCGATGACTGCATAGACGCAGTGCATGCAATGGTCGACAACGGAGTAAACATTCTTGATACCGCGCCGGATTACGGCGCAGGCTATTCCGAGCAGGTAGTCGGCAGGGCTTTAAAGGAACTGGACCGCAGCAAGATCTATGTTGCGACGAAAGTCGGTGCTGCAAGGACCACTCTCAAGGCGGTCCGCACCGAGGCATTCTACGCGCGCGACGGCAGATACGAGAACGTTTTGTATGAATGCGAGCAGTCGCTCAGAAGGCTCGGAACCGACTATATCGACTTCTATTTTGTTCACTGGCCGGATCTGGATACTCCTTTCTCGGAGACGATGGAAGCAATGAAGACCTTGAAGAAACAGGGCAAGATCAGGTTCGTCGGCCTTAGCAACTTCCAGAAGAATCAGATCATCGAATGCCAGAGAGTATGTCAGGTAGACGCGATCCAGCCTCCGTATTCAATGGTCGTGCGCAGGGATGAGGAACTGCTCAAATGGGCAGTCGGAAGCAGGCTCAATACGTTCACCTACGGTTCTATCGGCGGCGGGATCCTCTCCGGTGCATTCCGCACAGAACCCTCATTCGAGCAGAGAGACCCGAGAAACTACTTCTATCCTTTCTTTAAGGAACCGCACTTCAGCAAGGTCATGAAGGTGGTGGATGTTCTCGACAGCATCGCGGCAGAAGTCGGAAAGCCCACTGTACAGGTAGCGATCAACTGGCAGACCCAGAAGGACTATATCTCCACTGCTATGGTCGGAGTGAGGACCAGAAAAGAAGCGGAGATGAACTGCGGAGCTTTCGAATGGATGCTGACCGATGAGCAGATCAAACTGATCGATGATGCCATCGCTGAAAACATAGATTTCGACGGTTCCGATCCCAGGATCAACATGCCGAGAAGAAATCCATGAATTGTCATCCTACATTGAAAACGGGGCGATTAAGCCCCGTTTTCTTATGTCTTTATATGTGAGGCTGCCGGTTCCACCAGCGCTCTGCCGATTAAAGAAATTGTGTCTGTCGGAAGCATGCTCTCCATCCCGAACTGCCAGGCGGCAAGGTCTCCGGCTATCCCGCAGACCAGAGCGGCTTCCGATGCCGCATCCAGAGGATCGCTGAACCTGCACATGAATCCCGCACAGACTCCAGCAAGCACGTCACCGCTCCCTCCTCTTGCCATGCCCGGATTTCCTGCTGTATTCAGCCTGACTCTTCCGTCCGGAGCAGCTACAGCCGACACGTGATCCTTCAGAAGCACATATATTCCGTATTCCTCTGCGAACTCTGCCGCAGTCTCCGCCAGGCGGTTCTTGATCTCCGTCACGGAAGTTCCCGTAAGCCTTGACATCTCCATCACATGAGGGGTGATCAGTACCGTGGCTGTGGACTCCCTGAGGAGATCCCTGATCCCGATCAGCGCGAAAAGACCGTCAGCGTCTATCACCAGCCGGCCCGAAAAGGATCTGAGAATGTGGGACAGTAACTCCGCGATATCCCTGCTCCTTCCTATCCCGGGTCCGAAAAGGATGCAATCCTTGTCGCTGATGAAATCAAGTATCTCGCTCCAAGCACCTGCCGATATGTGTCCGTCATTGTCCGGGAGAGGTTTTACCATGGCTTCCGTCAGCTTTGTCTCATATACCTCGACAAGACAGTCGGCGCACGCGATCGTCACCAGGCCGGCGCCGGATCTGAGGCACGACCTGGTGCACATCTCTCCTGCGCCTGCCATTCCCCTGCATCCTGCTATTATGCCGACTCTTCCGTAGTCGCTCTTGTTTGAATCCGGCAGTCGCTTCGGGAAAGGAACATGATCCGTGATATATACCGTTTCAGGCATTGAAACATCCTCTGTTTTTCTGCCCAAGGAGCAGCGATAGGCTCCTTGAGCGCTTTGCCTCATTCACTTCGCTTCGTTTATCGCTTCCACATCGTTTTCAGTCCCGGAAAGCCGGTTCACCCTGATCAGCCATTCGCTGAACCTGTAGCTTATGGCTTCTGCCAGAACAAGGAGCTTGCAGGAGAACCACGGGACCATCATCTCACCCCTGTTCTTCACGACTGCCTTGACGACCGCTCTGCCCACCATGTCCGGATCGCCCTTGGGAGTGATGCCGGGACAGTCCACGTGCCTTATCTGAGGAGTATCCATACGGCTGGGATAAATGATCGATACATTCACTCCGGATCCTCTGAGTTCCTGCCTCATGACCTGGAAGAAGCCGTTCATCGCGAACTTCGCGGCAACATATGCGGCATCCGGAGGAACACCTTTCTTTCCGTCCATTGAACACGTGGTAACTATGTGCCCCTTCCCTCTCTCCAGCATGTGGGGAAGGACCGCGTAAACGCAGTTCAGACAGCCGAAATAGTCGACCTCCATGAGCTTCCTGATCTGATCCATGCGCAGATCTTTTACTGCGCACCTTAGATAGATCCCTGCGTTGCAGTGGAAGATATCGATGCATCCCAGTTCGGCGATCGCTCTGTCAACGGCAGCCCTGACTGCTTCGCTGTCGGTTATATCGGCCTGTATGACGACAGCACGTCTGCCGAGTTTTTCCACCTCAGCCGCTGTCTCATTGAGTCTGTCGATATCCCTTGCTATCAGCGCAACGTCGCAGCCTTCCTTTGCCAGATTGATGGCGCTGGATCTTCCGATACCGCTGGAAGCACCGGTGACTGCCGCCTTTTTTCCTGCCAGAGACTGTTTTCCGCTCATTTGCTGTCCTCCCTGTGCGTTCAGGTCTCGCTCTGTATCCTGTACATTCTTGAGTAGATTCCGCCCTGCTCGATCAGTTCGCTGTGAGTGCCTTTCTCCGCGATCTTTCCGTCTTCAAGTACCAGTATCTCGTCTGCATTCTTGATCGTGGACAACCGGTGAGCTACGGCTATTATCGTCTTTTTGCCGATGAGTTCGCCTATTGCCTGCTGGATCTTCCTCTCCGTCTCCACATCCACAGACGCAGTAGCCTCATCAAGGATGATGATGGGAGACTTTCTGAGGATCGCCCGTGCAATGGCTATGCGCTGCTTCTGCCCTCCGGAAAGCTTTACTCCCCTCTCTCCCACCTGAGTGTCATATCCTTCCGGCATCTGCATGATGTCGTCGTGAATATATGCTGCCTTGGCTGCTGCAACTATCTGTTCCTGAGTCGCATCGGGGTCTGCATAGGAGATGTTCTCGCTGACCGAGCCGTTGAACAGGAAAGTGTCCTGCAGCACAGGTGAGATATTCTTTCTCAGGCTTGACACCGTTATATCCATGATATCGGTCCCGTCCAGAAGAATCCTGCCTTTCTGAGGTTCGTAAAAGCGGGATATCAGTTGTGTCATCGTGGTCTTTCCGACACCTGTGGGGCCAACGAGAGCCAGCATCTTGCCCGGTTCAACAGTAAATGATATGTCATCCAGTATCTTTTCCCCTGTACCGTAGGAGAAATCCACGTTCTCGAACTCTACCTTTCCGTCGCAGACTCCCATATCCTTTGCCCCGGGTCTGTCCTTGATGCCCGGTTCGGTGTCCAGGATCGTGAACACTCTCTCTGCTCCGGCCATGGACTGCTGCATGTTCTCCATCAGGGAGGCAAGTCCTGCTACCGGCTGATAGAAGAGACCAAGATACAGCAGGAAGGACACTATGTCCTCCACATCGATCCTACCCTGGTAGGCCATAACTCCACCGACCGATACGACCAGAACAGTGCCGAGAGAAGAGATGAATTCGATCGTCGGATGAAATATCGCGCTCGACCTGAGCGCGTCAAGCATCGCAGTGACATGCTGCGATATCTTCTCATTGAACCTTACGGTCTCAAAATCCTCCTTGCCGAAGGACTGGATCTCATGTACACCGGATAGATTGTCCTGCAGTTTCCCGCTCAGTTCCCCCTCTTTCTTTCTGGATGCTCTGAACAGCGGCTGCACCTTCTTTGAGAAGAGTATCCCGCTTATCAGCACCAGCGGGATCGGAAAACATGTGAAGAGTGCGAGTTTGGCATTGATTGAAAGCAGTATGATGAGCACTCCGGTGAATGTGACGAAATTCGTCATCAGATCCGGAATTATGTGGGCATAAAGCAACTCAAAATCCCTGGTGTCGTTGATCACGCGGCTCATCAGATCTC
Organism: Oscillospiraceae bacterium; assembly: GCA_017828855.1. Lineage (GTDB taxonomy): Bacteria > Bacillota > Clostridia > Oscillospirales > Ruminococcaceae > RUG11783. The sequence goes on from JAFZZV010000042.1 coordinate 16,491, forward strand.
CGGTCTGTTTATCATGGAAGAAAGAGAGATCAAGTCTTTCCATCTTATCGTAGACTTTCCTGCGCACATCCCCGACGAGATACCATGCCGCTCTGTGAGCCATGTAGTTGCTGAGGAATCGGAACACGACCCTGAGCAGATATAAAAGAAGGATCTCAACAGACAACAACTTTATAGTCCCGAGATCTGATTCCTGCACACCGCGGCTGACGATGCCGGTCAGCGCCGAGAGCACCCTGGGGGAAGCCAGGTTGACAGCTGTGAGCAGAAGAGTGGAAGAGATCGCAATAACATAGAAGATGCGGTAACGCACCGCTTCTTTAGATAATCTGAAGAGCAGTTTCATTTTTCAAGCAAACCTCAAAACTAGACACGTGTTGTTTTTTTGAGATTATTATACACTCAGCTGTAACGGATTTAAAAGAAAGCTCAGACCACCCTGCTCCTTCTTCCTCCCTCCCGGAAGGAGCGTATGCTCTCGGCGATATCCGCTAGGCAGCGCTTCCTCGCCTCGAAAGAACCCCATGCCATATGGGGAGTCAGGCATACGTTGTTCCTGTCTTTGATCCTGTAGAAGGGATGTGATTCAGGGAACGGTTCCCGGCTGTATACATCTACTCCGAGGCCTGCTATCCTTCTTTCTTCCAGCGCTTCGGCGAGAGCCTCCTCGTCTGTGACGGCACCTCTGGCGACATTGACGAAAATGCAGTTTCTCCTGAAGAGGGATATCATATCGCGCGAAAATACTCCCCTCGTACCGTCGTTGAGCGGCAGATGCACCGATATGATGTCCGAGCGTGTGCACAACTCTTCCAGCGTGACGCATTCCGCGTCATCCACAGGTTCTCTTTTATAAACGATCACGCTGCAACCCAGCGCTCTTGCTATCTCTCCGACCTTCCTCCCGATATTACCGTATCCCGCGATGCCCCAGGTCTTCCCTGCCAGTTCATGCACGACCGGCACCAGTATGTTCGCCGTTCCTCCCTCTGTGTATTCTCCGCTCCTGACTGCCTCGGTGTATTCCGGGAGATGATCAGCGAGATAAAGCACCATTGCCGCGGTCAGCTGAGCCACGCTGTCGGTGGAGTAACCCACTACGTTGCATACTGCGATGCCGTTCTGTCTGCAGTACTCGATATCAATGTTGTCGTATCCGGTCGCCGCGACACAGATAAGCTTCAGCGAACTGCACCTGCACAGCGTATCCCCTTTCAGTTTCACCTTGTTGACAACAGCTACGTCGCAGTCCTGCAGATGCTCCGGTATCTGTTCCTCGGAGGTGTTGCGGTATACCTTGACTTCATTTCCGTCATCCGTCAGAGGAGACAGATCAAGATCGTCCCCCAGCGTCGATTGATCCAGCACCGCTATCTTCATAAAGAATAACCTCTTTTCCCCTTTTTTTATCAGAATTATAGCACCAAAAAGAGCGGCAGATTCCTGCCGCTCTCCGGTATATGGTTCGTTATTTCAATCCTTCCGCGACGGCGACAGCGCAAGCGACTGTGGCGCCGACCATGGGGTTATTGCCCATTCCGATCAAGCCCATCATCTCGACGTGGGCGGGAACGGAGGAGGATCCTGCGAACTGAGCGTCGCTGTGCATGCGGCCCATGGTATCGGTCATTCCGTAGGAGGAGGGACCTGCTGCCATGTTGTCGGGATGCAGCGTGCGGCCGGTGCCGCCGCCGGAAGCGACTGAGAAGTATTTCACACCGTTCTCGGTGCACCATTTCTTATAGGTGCCGGCTACGGGGTGCTGGAACCTTGTCGGGTTGGTGGAGTTGCCGGTGATGGAGACGCCTACATTCTCCTTCTTCATGATGGCAACGCCTTCAGGAACGTTGTCTGCGCCATAGCAGCGGACATCCGCGCGGGGTCCCTTGGAATAAGGAACGCGCTTGACTTCGGTGACTTCCTCTGTATAGGGATCGAACTCGGTCTCGACATATGTGAAGCCGTTGATCCTGGAGATGATCCAAGCGGCATCCTTTCCGAGTCCGTTGAGGATGACCTGCAGGGGGTTCTTGCGGACCTTGTTGGCGTTCAGGGCGATCTTGATGGCGCCTTCCGCCGCCGCGAAGGACTCGTGTCCTGCGAGGAAGCAGAAGCAGCTGGTCTCCTCGGAGAGGAGCATCTTGCCCAGGTTGCCGTGTCCGAGGCCGACCTTGCGGTTCTCTGCAACAGATCCGGGGATGCAGAATGACTGCAGACCGATTCCGATGTTGGCGGCTGCCGTCGCAGCGGACTTGTCACCGGTGCGCTCAGCTTCCTTGATGGCGATAGCGCAGCCTACGGTGTATGCCCATTTCGCATTTTCGAAGCAGATGGGCTGTGTCTCCTGAACTATGGTGTACGCGTCAACGCCGTACTTGTCACATATCTCTTTGCACTCATCGATAGAGGAGATTCCATAATTTGCAAGAACGCCGAGGATCTTGCTCTCGCGTCTTTCATATCCTTCAAACTGTGCCATTATTATGTACCTCCTTATTCTTTGCGCGGATCAATGTACTTGACCGCACCGTCTTCTTCGCTGAACCTGCCGTAATGGCCGAGCGACTTCTCATAAGCTTCGTTGGGGCTCATTCCCTGCTTGATGAAGTCGGTCATCTTCCCGAGAGAAACGAACTCATATCCGCATACTTCGTTGTTCTCGTCGAGAGCCATCCTCGTGCAGTATCCTTCAGTCATCTCGAGGTATCTGACGCCCTTTGCCTTCGTGCCGTACATGGTACCTACCATCGAACGTGCGCCTTTGCCGAGGTCTTCCATTCCGGCGCCGATGACAAGTCCGTCATCCGAGAAAGCGGACTGGCTTCTGCCGTATACGATCTGGAGGAAGAGCTCTCGCATTGCCGTGTTGATGGCGTCGCATACCAGGTCGGTATTCAGCGCTTCAAGTATGGTCTTCCCCGGGAGGATCTCAGCAGCCATAGCTGCGGAGTGCGTCATGCCGGAGCAACCGATAGTCTCAACAAGCGCCTCCTCGATGATGCCGTTCTTGACGTTCAGGGAAAGCTTGCAGGCACCCTGCTGAGGTGCGCACCAACCCACACCGTGTGTGTACGCAGAGATGTCGGATATCTCCTTAGCCTGGACCCATTTCCCCTCTTCGGGAATAGGTGCCGGTCCATGTTTCGGACCTTTGGCGACGACACACATGTTCTCAACTTCACTAGAATATGTCATTATCAAACTCCTTCCGCGATTATGCGTAAAAAATCCGTTACAAGTATAACTTGCACCGGTTTTTCATTTCAAGATACGAAGATCGCGCAGGACATTCTTTTTTTCCGAAGTTGTGAAGTGAAAAGATAAATGCAACACCAGAAGGGTTTCTGGCGCAGTTAGTCTTTCACAAACGCAACTTGCAACAAGTCTTTCATAGTTTCATAGTATGCTTGTGGCTGGCGGCAGAAAGGACATGGTGATCATTATGCCAGGCAACAGCAGCAAGCATCTCACCCTAAACGAAAGAGCTCTTATCCTTGATGGAATCATCAAAGGGTTGTCTCACAAGACTATTGCAGATTATATCTGTAAAGACAAATCCACAGTTGGACGAGAGATCAGGTCTCACCGATACCTCAAAACCAAATGTGCATTGCCGGTCGAATGCGCTGTCTATTCCAAGTGCAGACCGGGTCATAACTGTATCGGCAAGACATGCAAGGAGTTCGTACAGTTTACCTGTAAACGCAGGGACAGATCTCCCGGTGCATGCAACGGATGCGAGAAGATTGTTTCGTGTCGGTTCAACAAGTACTACTACGATCCTCAACAGGCACAGAAGGAGTACGAGTACACTCTGTCCGATTCACGCTCCGGGCGTAACCTCACTACTGCGGAAGCCAAACAGATCGCTGATATCATCAGACCATTGCTGCAGCAGGGTCAGTCTCCATACCAGATAATCCTGCAGCATCCTGAGATCGGTGTAACAGAGAGAACGCTATACACATATATAGAGGACGGTACACTCAGTCAGTTCAACATCGGTCCTTTGGATCTCCGCAGGCAGGTCTCCAGAAAGCTTCCAAAGAAGAAGCAGAGTGAATACAAGAAGCGCAATGACTACGCATATCTGCAGGGCAGAAAGTATCCCGACTATATCAACTATATCAATGATCATCCGGATGCCTCTATTGTCCAGATGGACACGGTTTACAATCACGAGACAAAGGGACCTTTCATTCAGACATTCAAATTCATGCGTTATGGCTTTATCTTCTGCGTGCTGCACGCGACCAAGACCGGACCTGATATGGTGCGTGGTGTGAATGTCCTGCACAGCGTTCTCGGCCCCGAACTCTTCCGCAGAGAAGTCAATGTGTTACTCACCGACAGAGGTACCGAGTTTACTCTTGCCGACCAGTTCGAGCATGACGATATCGGTAATATCCGTACAAGAGTATTCTATTGTGATCCTATGGCTTCCGGGCAGAAAGGCAGTCTGGAGAATAAGCACATAGAGCTCAGATATATCCTTCCCAAAAAGGCAGACCTCTATGATCTGGGCCTTATCTCACAGGATGTCATGAATCGCGTAACCTCTCATGTGAACTCTGCCCCAAAAGAAGCTCTCAATGATAAGTCCCCTTGGGAGTTGCTCCACTTCCTTGCTCCCGATTTATACTCCCGTTTTATCTCTTTCGGTTTACTGGAAATTGAAAGAGATACGGTCATCCTGAAACCGTATCTCCTCAAGTAAACCTCTACTAAACGTTGCTGCCGGTCACAGGCCCCATACACTTTACCCATAGTGGCGTTTAGTCTTTCACCTTTCTAAACGACGCTATTCCTGACCTGAGCAACTATTCAGTTTGTATCTTGAGTTTACGGCATTTACTGCAACAACTCAACACTTACTGCAACTTTTGAACCGATTTTTCGACCGTATTCCCTTCTTCCTGAACGACTTACTGCGACGCGGTTCTGGTGTTGCATTTATCTTTTCACTTCACTGTCCGCTGATGTCCTTTCACGCTCCGAAGCACGTCGTTTCACAGCATCATTTGAGCTCCACGACAGTGACTCCCGTGTCACCTTCTCCGTACTGCCCGAGCCTGTGAGACTTCACCTGCGGGCATCTCCTTAGCCAGTCGTTGACTGCCTGGCGGAGCG
>JAFZZV010000043.1 GCA_017828855.1 Oscillospiraceae bacterium
CATGTGTCTACACTACTAAGAATGGTGCCCCGAGATATGCTTTTTCCAAGCATTTGATTAAGGGAAAGCACACGATAGGATTTCTTAAAGGACTGTTTAAAGGCACTTCAAGTTTTATAGATGTCCCTGAAAACACATATGACTGTATCCTTGCCGACGAAGCTCATAGGCTGAATATGAGATCTAGGATTGGTACTTTCTATAAAGGCGAGAACCAGATCAAAGAAATAATAAACGCTTGCAAGATAAGCGTCTTTTTCGTGGATGAAGATCAGATGGTCACGACTAGGGACATCGGTACTGTTGATGCGATAGTTGAACAGGCAAAGATCCAGGGATCGATAGTTCATGCAGGTGATAACCTGAAGCTTGTATCACAATTCAGATGCAACGGATCAGATGGGTATCTGTCTTTCCTTGATGATGTCCTAGGTATTAGACAAACTGCAAACAGAGATGGATTTGATCTGGATTATGATATACAGATATTCGATGATGCATGTTCAATGCGGGAAGCATTGAGAGAGAAAAACGGTAATAACAAAGCCAGGATGATCGCGGGTTATTGTTATGACTGGGTAAGTAATAATAACAAGTCAAAAATGGATATAGTTCTTCCCGGAGGATTCGAAGCTCAATGGAACTTCACCACGAATGAGTTTGCAACGGATCCTGATTCGTTTGAGCAGGTCGGATGCATCCATTCAACACAAGGCGTCGAATTCGATTACGTAGGAATCATTATTGGAAATGACCTTCGTTATGAAAATTGCGCTGTTGTTACAGATCAAAAGGCTGTTGCCAAAACGGACAACTCTTCCGGAATAAGATCTTGTACAGACAGGAAAAAGGCAGACAGGTTGATACGCAATACTTATAAGACTCTGCTGTCAAGGGGACAAAAGGGATGTTATGTATTCTGTGAAGATGAAACTCTAAGAGATTATTTGAAATATAGATTATCTTTAGTTCGTAAGTTGGAATCTCGAAACAGTATGGATTAACAGTATACAGTAACTGCCTTGAAATTGACGCTTTGATTGTTTATGATCATTTGCAATAGTGGCGAAATAGACGGGGCTTATTCGCGGATATTTACATTTATTGTCTTCAGCAATACAAATAGAATTATAGTAAAGAATAAAACAAGGTGACGATCAACCGCACAGGGAACGATCGTGATCGGAAAGGAGAAACCGATGAAGTACTACATCCGTTACAGGGAAGACCTGAAGTGGGAGGAGATCAACCGCACTCAGGCAGCAAAATGGCTTATGGATGACAGAAGGAGCAATGAAACGATTCTTTCAATGCTCGCAAAGCCGAACTACATAAGAAGCAATGGCGTGGAGATCAAGGTCGTTGGGGACAACGGTGAACAGCCTGATGAAAGAATGCCATACACAGACCGTTACTATAGGAATGATTGGCAGGAAGAAATGGAAAGACTGACGGATAAACTAATCGGTGTCTTCAGAAACGGAGATCAGGTCATCTGGAAAGCATTAGGGTTCATGATTAGGCTCTATTTCATCGCTTTACAGCTGATCTTCAGGATCATGAAGAAGATTTTCCGTGCCATTATGGAAGTGATAGAAGAAGAAAGATACATGTACGCGGATAACCGCTAGTATCGATAACAACTACAGTGCAGCTGAAGGATGCTGCACTGTTTTATAATTATGTAAGATGCGAACGATCAAATCATAAACTGATCAAAGGTGAGATGTGTGGAAGAAAACAGATGCAAAAAATGCGGAAAGATCATTCCGCAAGGGAGGAAACGCTGCAGGGAATGCAGGATCAAAGCATTGACGACACCTATTAAGAAGGTGGGAAAGCTTATGATCGAATTCATTCAGATAATTGGTAATATAGTGCAGTCGGGGAAAGTACATTTTAATAAGCGATAGTTTTGAGGATCTATTTGCATGAGTGTTCTCGATGATAATAGTAAAGACAATATAGCCAAGGGAGAGCGTGGAATGCCTCAGAAGTATACTGCTATTGGTGTAGAAGTAAATAGTGGAAAATAGAAAACCCTGGACGCATTCAGAGGGTGCTTGTTCGGCGGTGCTGTAGGGGATGCGCTCGGCTATGCTGTGGAGTTTCTGGATGAGGAAAGCTTTTTTTCAAGATACGGAGATGAAGGCATAACTGATTACACGTTGGATCCTGTTTCCGGTAAAGCGCTGATCTCAGATGACACTCAGATGTCATTGTTCACAGCAAATGGAATGCTGGTATGGAATACCGAACGGAGACTTCACGGAAGCGCTGCAGCTCCGAGGACTTTTGTTTTCAAGGCATATAAGGACTGGTACAAGACACAGACCACAGCTAAGCCGGATGCAAACCATGTTACACAGGATTCTGGAGACAGAGGTTTTTCATGGCTTCTCGATGTACCGGAACTGTATTCAATGAGGGCGCCCGGGAATACCTGCATGGGATCTCTTGAGGATGGTACCGAGTATGAAGATTACATAGCGGCGAAAAGAAACAACAGCAAAGGATGCGGAGGCATAATGCGTACTGCACCTGTAGCTCTGGCACTTGGCTACAGCGACATTGAAGCCATTGATATGGAAGCGGCACAGATTGCAGCTAGCACTCACGGGAATTCGCTTGGGTATATGCCTGCGGCTGTGCTGACACATATTATTCATCGGATAGTATTCCCGACGAACAGCAGGAAGAACGACCTTAAGGAGATCGTCCTCGAAGCGATGCAGACAGTGGAAAAGCTGTTTGATGGAGATGAGAATATCAATTTCCTTTCGGATCTGATCGACCTGGCTGTAAGTCTTGCTCAGAGCGACACAGATGATCTTGATAATATCCACAGGCTCGGAGAAGGATGGACCGGAGAAGAAGCGCTGGCAATAGCAGTATACTGTGCGGTCAAATACCAAAATGATTTCGACGCCGGCATTATTGCTGCGGTGAATCACAAGGGAGACAGTGACTCTACAGGCGCGATAACCGGAAACATACTCGGCGCTCTACTCGGATATGATTTGATTTCTGACAAATGGAAGCATGATCTGGAATTGTCAGATGTAATACTGGAGATGGCTGACGATCTGTACCATGGATGCATGATGACAGAAGAAAAAGAATACCAGGACGAAGACTGGATCGAAAAGTATGTGAACATGCGTCGGCCTGCTAAGAAGGCAATGACAAAAGAAGATGTACAGGATCCAATTCTTTTCTGGAAGGTGGATGCAGAATACGGTTTTATGTCCAACTGGTATCCAAGCAGATTCGTTATTGACGGTATTGAGTATCTGCATGTTGAGCAGTTTATGATGGCTCAGAAAGCAAAGCTGTTTCATGACGCGGAACGATACAAAGCAATAATGAATCAGCCTGATCCGGGTAAATGCAAAGCGCTTGGCAGGAAAGTGTTTCCATATGACGGTACAGTTTGGAACGCCAATAGGAAGCGGATCGTAAAGGAAGGTAACAGAGCGAAATTCGAGCAGAATCCCGACCTTAAGGAACTGCTTCTCAATACAGGTGACGCAATACTGGCAGAAGCCAGTCCCAGAGACAAGATCTGGGGAATAGGGATAGCTGCGGCAACTGCTGCAAAGAGAGATCCTTCGGAGTGGCCGGGACAGAATCTTCTTGGTCAGATCCTGATGGAACTGCGCGAGGAATTCAGAGGAGAACTGTGATTCTGTTGATCCTGAGAACTACATTTTTAGGATTAGATATCCCTTAAGGAGGCAGACGATGGGTTTTATAAAGGATCTGCTCGGGCTCGGCGAAGAGAAAAAGAGTACACGTCCGGAAAAGACTGAGCGCATAAGGATCGAAGGCGGAGATGCCCGGAAGACAGTCTATGACAGTAAAGGACACTGGGTGGAAGAACTCCGGTGGAATCCAGAAACCGATCGATGGGACAAGCTTGATCTTTACGGGAATGTCACTGGGCATATCGAACGTGATGCTCTGGGAAAAATGAGACATACTGACTACTATGAGAAAACAGTTCAGGTAGATAGAATAAAGGACTCAAGGACTTTGGAGCATTACGACAGCAAGGGAAGAAAGACAGGATATACGACAAAAGACTACAGCAATAACCTTACAAAGAACACTATTGAAAAGGAAGAAAAGGGTATATTCGGTCATAAAGTGAGATAGCAAATCAGATGTTCAAATGGATTAATACGAAAATTGAAAGCGATAGCGTAAGATCATATAATTTGAAATAACTTGAAGAATTGTCCTAAAGGAGATAACCATACTATGATCATTCTGTTCACCATCTCATTTGCCGCCGGCCTTTTTATGCTTTTTTCCTGCTTCATAAATATGAGTGAAGGTGACAGACCGGGGAGCATGTGGCTGATCACGCTTGGACTTTTTGCCTTGGCTGTATATGCAGCTATGCATCTGTATTGATACAGGATTTATACCATTATCTTCTTGAAAGAATTGACCTTTACAAAGACTATCCCTGATCCCAATAAACGGATCAGGGACTTTGCTTCTTTATACGAAAACATATGGTAGACCGCACTGACCTATAGCGGAAAAGTGTAAATGTTGTGGGAAACTAAGTCAAAGTTTGACCTAGTTTGGCAAACTGCATCAAAGTTTGTTCCTGTTATGAAATATTTCTCATGATTGCGTAAGTAAGTCGGAGATGTTGCGCCATACCAACGGAGTGAATTGCGCCGTCACGACGGCGAAAGAAGGCCACAACACATCAAGATCTAATACTAATGCTCAGGACCAGGCTCCGGAATAACCTATCGTTACAGCTGCGTTTCTGGCTCCTGCTTCCATGCAGGATTCTATAGGCTGCTTCTCCAGCCATGCTTTGAGAAAGCCTGCGATATAGCTGTCTCCGGCACCGATCGTATCGATCACCTCACAGGGCACAATACCGTATTCATAGAAGGTCACTCCGTCGAAAGCAAGGCTTCCACTGCTTCCTCTCATTGCAACGGCGACAGAAGGTCCGTGCGCCTTGAACTCTCTGAGCTTGTCTTTGAGTGCATCAGCAGAACTGACATCATCCGAGAAAAAGAAAACAGTAGCGTAGGGAAGGGCCTTGTAATAGACAGCCGGTTCCGACAGATCCGCAGCGTCGTACGCGGTCGGTATCCCGCGGGACCACATCTCAGGAAGTACACTTTCAGAGTGACCCCATAAAGACGTTACCACAAGGTCGTGAGAAGCGAGGAAATCCATGTCTCCCGCATCAGGGCAGAAACCGGCCAGGACGCCTTCATCATAGTCCCCGAACACTCTCTCGCCGTTCACAACGGAAACGTGGCAAACAGCTGTATTGCCGGGACAGATCCTGACGCGGCTGACATCCACACCTCTTGCTTTGAGAGAGTAGAGCAGTGTCCTGCCGTAGCTGTCGTTGCCGACTGCTCCTGTGTACGAGGAACTTACTCCCAGACGTCTGAGGTATACAGAGACGTTAACGGAATTGCCGCCAGGATACGACTGGCATGTCTCGTCATAATAATCTATCGTGTTGTCGCCTATACATGCGATCTTCATGGGAAACACCTCAATAATCGACCTTGCGGTAGAATCTCCTGACGGTCATGTCGTGACCCGTCAGTTCCTCCAGATGCGCGTCTATCCTGTTCGTCACCGCGTGCATCACGAGATGCGAGACTGCGGGACGGTACATTTCATCAATGCCCGGAAGGGTATAGTCCTTCGTGTCTATGACTGTATAGTTCTTTGAATGGGCCTCAAGGAACCTTGCGACTCTTTCTCCGAGCGCTCTCTGTGAGTCCTCCCCGATGAACACCGTGACGGGAGTGTCCTCGTCTACTATCTCCAGCATTCCGTGAAAGAACTCTGCGGAATGAATGGACTTGGTCCTCATCCAGTGCATCTCCTCCCAGTAGCACATGCCGTAGGAGTATGTCGCTCCGTAAAGAGTCCCGGCACCGACGAAGTAATGGAGCTTATCGTCCATATGGCTTCGTGCAAATGATTCTCCGAAATCGTCGGCTGCCTTCTCGGCTTCGACGAGAGCTTCCGGCAGATACTCATCGAACTGTGCGTACATGTCCTCATATTCCGGCATCACGCCTTCATGGTAGAGGAACCTGTCCGCAGCCATGAAGAACTTGAGCTGCTCGTTGGCTGGGTAGGTGATCCTGCTGTCCACGAGACTTGCGAGAGGAGAGTCTTCCTTATCTATAAAGCCGAGCACATAAGCGCCTGCGCCTCTCGCCTTGTATACGGCGTCAATGACTTCCGTCGTAGACCCGGTCACGGAGGAGATCACCATGAAAGTGCCTTCTCCGATGCGCCTGTCTCCTGTAGCGACATATTCCGCCGCATTTGCGGAGAACACCTCAAGGGAACTGCGTTCCTTCATATGGGTAACTGCCTGAAGGCAGCTCGCCCAGGTGCCGCCGATGCCGAGCCAGCATATATTTTTTATGCCCCTGTCCCAGGCGGCGTCAACTTCTGTTTCTATCAGCGGGCGGAGAGCCAGCGCACCGCGCACGCTTTCCGTCTGTTTTCGTTCGTCCAGTTTCAGCATGTGATGATTCTCCGTGTGTCAAACGAACTTCACCCTGAGCTCGACGACGAGCCCCAGGATCGTGAGCGGAAGGTTCTCGACCTGCTCCGCGGTGTACAAAAGGGGAGAATAGTCGGGGTTGGTCGGAATGAGGGAGACGCCTCCGTCATTCGTGTGGCGGACTATCTTTACGGTAGCTGTATCCCCGTTAACTAACACGACGGCAGTCTGGCCATCGTCAACGGTGGGCTGCTTTCTGACGATAACGACATCGCCCGTGTGCATGCGGGGCTTCATGCTGTCTCCGTTTATCTTCAGGGCAAAGAAATCACCCTGCCTGGTCCAGGAGAGAGGTATCTCCTCGTAGTCTGTGATATTCTCTTCGGCATACATGGGAGTACCGGCAGCCACTTCACCCAGTACAGGTATCCGTACAGTGCGACTTACGGATCCTTCGGGGATATCATAGACCGGGTTGGTGAGGTATTCCTCAGAGCAGTGGAATACTCTCGCGAGCTCGGAAAGATTGCTGGCTTTCGGCTGACGTTCACCGGATTCCCACATCCGTATGGCTGACGGCGAGGCGCCTATCATCCTGGAGAGCTCCCGCAAAGAGTAACCGTACTGCTTCCTCAGCATGGCGAGCTTTTCCCTGAATTCCATTTTCGTCTCCTTTATATATGTGTGATAAACATATATCTGTATACTAATTGTGCACGATATGTGCACATCATACTAACGATAAGGCTACTTTTTGTGCATAAGGCAGAAGTTGCTTAAAATGTGCACTATAGACTTTACAAGTGTGCACATATAGTATACAATCTCGTAGCGTGAAACGCAATAGCCAAGATCGTGGTGATGTGAGACTTAAAAAACGGTACAGCTGTCCTAAAGATCAGGAGCGATCAGTTATGTTTATCATGCAGTCTGAGCACCGTTTTATCCACTTTATTCCGGTCCCCGTTAGCGCCCGGCAGGACGTTCGCGGGGATGTTCTGTTTTTTCTTCATAAGGAGGTAACTGCCATAGGTGAAGATCATTGAGAAGATCCCGTATTTCAGCATTCCCATCGATCTGCTGGATCCTTTCCCGAACCATCCGTTCCAAGTCAGGAACGATGAGGACATGGAGGAGCTGATATCCAGCATCCGGGAGAGAGGCGTCATTGAGCCGCTGATCCTGAGAAAGGAGGAAAGCGGAAGGTATCAGATCATTTCCGGGCACAGAAGGAAAAAGGCGTGTGAGACGCTGGGCATAACGGAAGTGCCGGCTGAGGTGAGAGACGTCGATGAGGACGAGGCTGCGATCATGCTGGTGGATGCAAACCTGCACAGATCACACATCCTCCCAAGCGAGAAAGCATTTGCCTACAAGATGAGACTCGAAGCAATGAACAGACAGGGAAGTCGAACAGACTTAACTTCTGCTCCATTGGAGCAGAAGTTAAATTCAAGAAAAGAATTAGCAGAAAGCGTTGGTGAAAGCTCTGCAAGTGTTCAGCGAGATATCCGTCTTACTTATCTGATAAAGCCGTTACGAGATCTGGTGGACGAATACCGTATCGCTAAGAGGCCGGCGTATGAGCTTTCGTTTCTCAGTGAGCGAGAACAAGGTATGCTGTTCGATGAGATAGAGCTTACCCAGAACACTCCGTCTCATCCACAGGCGAGGAGGCTCAGAAAGCTGTCGGAAGCCGGCGAGCTTAACCAGAGCGCGATCGACAGGATACTGAGGGAGGACAAGTCCAACCAGAAGGATGTCCTGAGGGTAAGGGTCGATTTCATCAAGGACTACATCCCGCCAGAAGTCCCGTTCAGTCAGATGGAGAACTACATCATCAACGCGCTCAAACACTATAAGAGATATTACGTGAGAGGTGGTAAAGGAATAGCCAGGTGACGGCTACAGGTCACCAGTAAACGAATGCATGGAGGTGATACTTAATGAAGGCGAAAGAGAAAGGATCTGTCTACGACAGGTTCGTATCGATGATAAGGGAGATCCCGGCGTTCCGGGATGAGGAGGTCGGACCCTATACCGATCTGGATTACGTATTGCTCAACGATGACGACTCGTTCGGCATCTATCTGGAGCTGTTCATGAGAGATTTCGGAGACATCGCGGATCCTATGGACATGCTGGAAAAGAGGACAGTGGGCGAGATCGTGCTCTGGCTGATGAGCTGCAGCAGGCGCAGCAGGCTGGGAGCATGACCGCTTAGGGTCATCAAGCATGAGGCATCCGCCTTAATATATAGAGAGGCTGCGGGGAAGTTAGTCTTCTCGGCAGCTTTTTTATATGCGGCGGACCCTGTCAAATGTGCAAAATCACACAATTGCAATGCCCGGACGGATGTGGGAAGATGACGAAAAAGAGGAGGGCAGAACATGTCCATAAGGAGAACAGCATGCGCAATAATGCTCGCGTTGATGACACTGCTGTCAGGGACCCGGAGCATTATGGAAGAGACCGTATCTCCCATTGAGGAGATATGCAGTGAATACGTAACAGATATAAGAGATCAGGCCGATCCCGGAGAAGAGACAGTCTTAGTGCTGCATCATAAGGCGTACGTAGGAGCGGACAAAAACACTTTAGAAGACGTTCATAACGATGCAGAACGTAACAAGACTGTCAGAGTCGATACAGCGCCGGAGAAGCCTGTTTCAGAAGTCAGAAAAGGTCTTGCGGACAGACCGTACAGTACGGGAGAAATGACTGTTTCTGGCACTGTATCAGGGAAAGCGGAGCAGCCTGAAGGTGGGAATAAGACATCCGGAAAGGCTGCGAACGGCAGCGGAAACGGTAAAGGAAATACAAAAGGAACAGGTTCCGGAGAAGGAACAGGAAGTGCTAACAGCACTTCAGGCGTATCCCGCGGCAAGCATTCTTCCGGAGAAGCTCCTACCGCAGACAGCAGTCAGAACAGCGGATCCGGAAACGCATATTCCGGAGGAAGCTTACCGGGAGGAGGGTCTTCTCAGGGAGGAGGAACAGCTTCACAGGGAGGCGGAAGCTTTTCCGCATCACAGGGCGGAGGACAGTCAGGCAGCGCCAGTGGACCGGACGTTCCTTCCGGAGGATCCGGCAGCGGAAACAGCGGAGGAAGCAGCACCGGAAGCGGATCGTCTGCAGAAGGAGGAAATGGTTCGGGAACTGCAACTTCATCTGATGAAGGTACCGTCAGCGGAAGTCCTGTACACGTTCACAGGTGGGTGACTGAGGTCATATTCCATGAAGCGGTGACACATATCGAGCATCACGATGAGGTGACAGAACAGAGATGGGTAAGTGATCCGGTGAGGATCACGAAATACATGTGCGGCGTGTGTGGAGCTGAGTTCGACACCCAGGCGGAAGCCTATGCCCATGAAGACGCCACATACGAGAGAGCAATGGAGACAGGAGACATGAGCCTCATACACAGCGGACATCATACGGAGACACAGACTATAGACAGAGGCTGGTACGAGACCGTCACGGTCAGGGAAGCCTACGACGAGACCGTAACAGATGTGCCCGCATGGGAGGAGCATATAACGCGCTGCGCGGACTGCGGAGCAGAGGGGTGAGGTCCTCGGTATCGATAAGGGAAAGGGAGGTGTGGTAAGGGCAAAGACTGAGAGAACACAGGGAAGAGATGGAAGGCGCTGCGGGAGGAGGTCCGGCAGGATAAGGCTGCTGTGCCTCCGCGCCTGGCGCATTAGACTACGGCTCTTCCGCAGGATCGGAAAGAAACGCAGAGATGCAGAAGAAAACAAAAAGAACAGGAGGATCACGGCTAAGGAAAACAGAATAACGGGATCAAAACAGAATACGGAAACCTGCCCGGAGAGAACCGGGCTTTTTTGTCGGACGGAGGTCGAATGAGAGGTCTTAAGAAGAAGATCACCGCCCTGTCGCTCATACTGCTGGTCCTTGCAGCGGCGTTCCCGATGAGAGCGCTGGCAGAGACAGGAGCTGAGTACGCGGCGGAGATCACGGAAGAAGCAACAGAAACGAAAGCAGCAGAAGAAACGTTCACGCAGGAAGAGCCCGGGAATACTGCAGGGCAGGAGGATGCGGAGCATGCAGCTCCTGTACAGGAATCACTGGGAAACGAGCCCGGAAGCTCCGGAACATATGCGGAGGAGTGTCCCGTGGATACGGACATTGAGATCGCAGACAGAGAAGAGACAGCTTCCGGAACGGAAAATGCCGGTTCGACAGGAGAATATGACACCGCCGCGGATGAGCCGGAAGATGAGAGCGTCGCGGAGGAAGGTACGTTCCCGGGACAGGAAAACTCAGTGACGGAGGTGTCAGGCAGCTGCGATGAGAACGGCAACGGCGTGGCGGAAGAAGGAGTGGAAAAGAATGAACGCCCGGAGGAAACGGAGCAGGAAAGCATGCCGGAAGACACGGGAAAGGAAGAGGGAGAAGATGCAGGAGAACAAGACGGATACGAATACGGAAGAGATGATGATACAGCTGCTCAGGGCGATGGAGGAGAAGAGGAAGGCGGAGAAGAAGGAGAAGATGCTGATGAGCTCTCTCAGGCAGATGGCGCTGCAGAAGGAGATGCAGAAGAGCAGGCACAGGAAGGTGAAGGTAAGGTATACACCTTCACTGTCGAGCTGCTCGATGTCAGAGATAATGTCACGGTATTCAGAAACGGAGAGAAAGCCGCGGGGATCTTCGGGAACAACTCGCCCGGAGAAGGAAGCTACTTCATCGCCGGAGCATACAGGCCCGAGATCCTGCGGGAAGACCCGGATGGGATCACGAGACTCGGATTCGGTGCAGAAGAAGGCGACGTCTTCCGCATCGAAGTGCAGGAGCCGGGATATGCAGTCATCGGCTTTGCCTGTGACGGTGAGGCTCAGTATTCTGGAGGACAGGGTAGAGCGTCTTATGAGGTCAAAATATCAGAAGACACAACCGTAAGGATAGACGGAGACTACTCCGCATCAGCCGGGTATCTGTCCATCGGGGGAAACACGAGATCGCTGAGATCGTCGCCCTCCGCGCCGTCGATGCCCTATTCCATGTACTTCTGGCTGGGGGACTCTTATGACGATTACTCCAGCACCGCCATGATAAACGGGCACACGGGAGTGTATTTCTTCCACCCGAGCGGCGCGCCGTCGGGGCTTTACGTCTCCGCGGTATGCGGGAACACGTACAGACACATGGAGTCAGGCACCCATTACAGGGTCGCGAGGATAGCCGAGACCGCCGCGAGATCCTACCTCTGGTACGGTGACGGATGCTGCTCCCCGAGGGATCAGAGAGCCCTTGCGTGGCTCATCCATCACGGGCAGACCGAGTACGACTGGAGGGTCGCCAACGAGGGCTCGGGCAGGATGGGAGACGGGAAGCTGTACGTCAGCAGCCAGCTGGAGGCGTACACGATAACCTTCCTGGCGGCGTGGGTGCTGACCAACGACGGAAGGACAGGTGACTACGGGACCGTATACGCATCCAACGGTGCCGCGTCGCTGGACGCGATGTTCGGGAGCGCGTTCTCGGGAGGACTTCCCTGGAGCACAAGGAGCGCGATAGACAGGATGGTGTCCTGGGCGCTGGATTTCGCCGACAGGCACACCGATCCGGATGCGGCGATAGACGAGTACCGCGAGACATACGTTTATTCGGACGGCTACGGCGACCATCAGCCGCTGCTGGTAGGTGCTTACCGCGGACACGCAAACGGTTATCTTGCAGTTAAGAAGATTTCGACGGATCCGTCGATAACAGACGGCAATGGGATGTATTCCTTTGAGGGAACGGAGTTCACCGTGACCGATGCAAACGGCGGGTACTGCGGCACGCTGACTACTGACGCCGACGGAAACACCGGATCCCTGTATCTCACTGCCGGGACCTATTACGTCGAGGAGACGGCAGCGGGAAATGGATACAAGAGGAACACGGAAAGAAAAGCGGTCACCGTCACCGCATATGAGACAGTGACCGTCACATTTGAGAACTCGCCGCTGTTTGACCCTGCCGGCCTTCACATGAGGAAGTGGGACAGCACATCCGACAGCTTCGTGCCGCAGGGCATAGGTTCTTTCTCCGGAGCCAGGTACAGGATGGACTATTACGACAATCCGTCATGGCAGGGCACGCCCGAGGCGTCATGGGTGCTTGAGTCGGATGAGAACGGAAACATCTACTACCTGCCCGGATACCTTGTAGAAGGACCGGATCTGTACGAGAGCGGCGGCGCATACGTGCTGCCTCTCGGAAGTGTGAAACTGACCGAGATACAGGC
>JAFZZV010000001.1 GCA_017828855.1 Oscillospiraceae bacterium
AGCCACAAGCATACTATGAAACTATGAAAGACTTGTTGCAAGTTGCGTTTGTGAAAGACTAACTGCGCCAGAAACCCTTCTGGTGTTGCATTTATCTTTTCACTTCACAATGAAGAAAACAGGCTGATAAGTCTGTTTTTTTTGTTGACAGCATACCGGTCGGTCTGTATACTATGTAAAGTTGTTGTGCTTTACAGTGGGAGGTGTCCGATGGCAAAAGATCTTTCAATTTGCAATCTTATTGACACTTATTCTGCTGTTCTGACAGAAAAACAGCGCAACGTGCTGCGCATGTACTACGATGACGATCTTTCGCTGGGAGAGATAGCTGAACTGGAAGGGATCTCCCGTCAGGGAGTCAGGGATTCCATCAAGAGAGGCGAGGCAGTTCTGACAGAGCTCGAGTCGCAGCTCCATTTTGCTGCCAGATTCGGCGATTTCAGTTCTCTTACCGAGAGCATACGCCGGAATGCCAAGAATATACTCGCTTATGCGGATTCCGGCGGATATACGTCCCAGATCAAGAGAGCGGCGCAGTCCATCGTCGATTCTTCCGACGAGCTCGACAGATTTCTTAAGGAGGAGTGATCGATGGCATTTGAAAGCCTGACTTCCAGGCTCGGAGGTGTTTTTTCCGGGCTGCGGAAAAAGGGAAAGCTGAACGAAAAAGATATTTCTTCAGCCATGAGAGAGGTTCGTATGGCTCTTCTTGAGGCTGACGTAAACTATAAAGTCGCAAAACAGTTCACGGATCAGGTCGCAGAGAAAGCGCTGGGCGAAGAGGTCATGAAGAGCCTTACGCCGGCGCAGCAGGTCGTCAAGATCGTAAACGAGGAACTGATCGACCTGATGGGAAAAGGCGCAGGCCAGCTGAGACTGGAAGGTACCCCGCCTACGGTGATACTGATGTGCGGGTTGCAGGGAGGCGGCAAGACCACCCACTGCGCGAAACTCGGGAAGATGTATAAGGACCAGGGACACAGACCACTGCTTTTAGCATGTGACGTCTACCGCCCTGCCGCCATAGAGCAGCTGAAGATCATGGGCGAGACGGCCGGTGTCCCGGTATTCGAGATGGGTCAGGGAGACCCGCATGAGATCGCCAGGCGAGGCGTGTCGGAGGCGAAGGATCACGGCTATGACATAGTGATCATCGATACTGCCGGGCGCCTGCAGATAGACGATGTGCTCATGGATGAGCTGGAAGGCATCAAGAAGGACTTCGCGAACCGGACGATACTCGTTGTCGATTCGCTTACCGGTCAGGAAGCAGTCAATGTCGCCGATACTTTCAACAAACGGATCGGGATAGACGGGGTGATCCTCACCAAGCTAGATGCCGATGCCAGAGGAGGTGCCGCTCTGTCGGTGCTCTCGGTCACCGGAAAGCCGATCCTTTTTGCGGGAACCGGCGAGAAAGTGGACGACCTTGAGGTCTTTCATCCGGAGAGGATGGCCAGCAGGATACTCGGGATGGGAGATGTGCTCTCGCTGATCGAGAAGGCATCCAGCAGTTTTGATGAGAAGGCCGCGGAAGAACTGTTCCGGAAGACCCGCTCAAAGAGAGGCATGGATCTCAATGACCTGCTTGACCAGCTGCGTCAGCTCAGCAAGATGGGAAATCTCCGCCAGCTTATGGCGATGATACCAGGCGGTGCCAACATTCCGGAAGAAGCGATCGACGAGAAAGCCCTTGTCAAAACAGAGGCGATCATCCTTTCCATGACCCCCGAGGAGAGAAGAAAACCGGAGATACTCAATGCATCGCGAAAGAGAAGGATCGCGGCAGGGTGCGGGATGAAGGTAGAGGACGTCAACCGCCTGCTGAAGCAGTACGAACAGTCGAACAAGATGATGAAGCAGATTACGAAGATGAACAAGAGGGGAAAGAATCTCCTTAAAGGATTTCCATTCTGACATATCCGGATAATTATCCGTTGATATAAAAAAACGATGATCATATTTGGAGGAAAAGAATAATGGCAGTTAAGATCAGGCTGCGCCGTATGGGCGCCAAGAAAGCACCTTTTTACCGTGTCGTGGTGGCTGACAGCCGCTCACCCCGTGACGGCCGTTTCATCGAGGAGATCGGGACATACGATCCCACTGTCGAGCCCACGGCATTCAAGGTCGATGCAGACAAGGTCAAGCAGTGGATGGCTAACGGAGCGCAGCCCACTGAGACCGTACGTGTGCTTCTCAAGAAAAATGGAGTTATCGAATGAACCTTAAAGAGCTTCTCGAGGTGATCGCAAAAGGACTTGTCGAGGACAAGGACGCTGTCACCGTCACAGCCGATGAGCCCAATGAAGAGGGCGTCACTGTCTTCCACCTCAAGGTAGCGGAAGATGACGTCGGACGGGTGATCGGCAAGCAGGGCCGTATCGCAAAGGCCATTCGGACCGTCATCCGTTCCGCCGCAGTTAAGAGCGGAGCTCATGTGATGGTCGAGATCGACTGAATCAGACACTTTGCGGGGCGACTTGACGCCCCGCAATCTTTTCTATCGGAGGTACAGATGCAGAAATACCTGGAAGCCGGCAAGATCGTGTCCACGCACGGGGTAAACGGTGAGCTCAAGGTGTATCCCTGGGCTGACAGTGCTTCCGCGCTCAACAGGATCAGGAACGTTTTCTGGGATCAGTCAGGAACTGATTCCACGAGAGTGATATCTGCCAGGGTGCATAAGAATATGCTGCTGCTGCGCCTCGAGGGAGTAGAGTCTATAGAGGATGCACACAGATTCATCGACCGTACCATCTTCGCAGACAGGGACGAAATCATCAGAAAGAACGGAACATATTTCGTGGTTGACCTTCTCGGACTGGAGGTCGTAGACAGCACTGACGGCAGCCGTATAGGCACTGTCTGCGATGTGACGAACACCGGATCCCAGGACTTATACCATGTTAAACTGGACAGCGGGGAAGTCAGGATGGTACCCGCAGTCCCGGCATTCATCAAATCCGTGGATCTGGAAGCGGGAAAGATCACTGTAGAACCTATCAAAGGATTGTTCAATGATGCAGATTGATATCATGACGCTTTTTCCGGACATGTGCGAGACATATGTCAGTGAGAGCATAATAGGACGGGCAATAAAAAAGGGCGTGCTGGATATCAGGTGCCACAATATCAGGGATTACACGCTGAACAAACAGAAGCAGACCGACGACGCCCCGTTCGGAGGGGGTATGGGCATGGTCATGTACTGCCAGCCTATCTACGACTGCTTCAGGGCGGTATGTGAACAGAGAGGCACGCGCCCTCATCTCATCTATATGAGCCCTGCGGGAACGGTACTTACGCAGTCCAAGGTCAGAGAACTGTCGGAACTGGACAGCCTGTGCATTCTGTGCGGACATTACGAAGGGGTTGACGAGAGGGTGCTGGACGAGATCGTAGACGAGGAGATCTCGATCGGAGATTATGTGGTCACGGGAGGGGAGATGCCTGCGCTCATCCTTGCCGATGCGGTCGCGAGAATGTGTCCGGGTGTCCTGTCCGATGAGGAGTGCTATACGGATGAGAGTCACTTCAGCGGACTTCTGGAGTACCCGCAGTACACAAGACCTTACATCTGGAACGGAAGAGAGGTCCCGGAGGTCCTGAGGAGCGGTCATCACGCCAACATAATGAAGTGGAAGAAAGAACAGTCTCTTCTGAGGACCAGAGAACGACGTCCTGACATGTATGAACAGTATATTAAGGATCATCCCGAAGATAAATTGCCCGATTGAGCAAAATTGAACAACTATGTCAGCCTTTGCGGCGTTGCGCATGGGCATTTAGTAAAAAAAGAAAACGAACGGCATGTTTTCTTGACGTAATGCACAATTTTGTTATAATAAAAATGCTGAAAAAAAGTCAGTAGAATTCAAATTTCAAATACATATAATGAGTTGAAACGGAGATTATAGCATGTGCGTACAGGATATTACAGTTGAGAATCAGGTCGGTCTTCACGCCCGTCCCGCAACCTTCTTCATTCAGAAAGCCAATGAGTACAAGTGCTCGATCTGGGTGGAAAAGGACGAAAGACGCGCCAATGCGAAGAGCCTGCTCGGCGTTCTCTCCCTCGGAATCGTAGGCGGCACCTCGATTCGCCTTATAGCTGACGGTGTCGATGAGCAGCAGGCGATCGAAGGGCTTGTAAAGCTCATTGAGTCCGGATTCAACGAGTAAGCATAAGTGCTCATGCCGCCTCTTAACAGAGGCGGTTTTTGTTTTGCAGAGATGGAACTGAAGGAACTACAGAAGAAAGCTTTGTCATTACCTCTTCTTCCCGGTGTCTACATCATGAAGGACCGGAGAGGAGAGGTCATTTATGTCGGCAAGGCAAAAAAGCTGAAGAACCGTGTCTCTAGTTATTTCAGATCCGGTGCGTCTCATACGCCCAAGGTGGAGAAGATGGTCTCCCATGTCCAGGACTTCGATGTCATCGTGGTGGACAGCGAGTTTGAGGCGCTGACTCTCGAATGCTCGATGATAAAGCAGCACCGCCCGAAGTATAATATCCTGCTCATGGATGACAAGGGGTTTTCCTATATAAGGGTATCTCCGGAGAGGTTTCCTAGGATAACCGCGGAACTGCAGAAGCATGATGACGGCGCGACATACTACGGCCCGTACATCAGTTCATTTGCCGTGAAGCGGATGACGGACACGGTGAATGAGGCTTTCCGGCTGCCGACATGCTCATACGCATTTGAAAAGATCAGCAGGAAGCGCCCCTGCCTGAATGCACATATCGGAAGGTGCTGTGCACCGTGTGTGGGAGAGATATCGGAAGAAGCTTATCAGGAACTGGTAGACAGCGCGACCACCATGCTGCTCAAGGGTAGCGGGGAGATACTGAGGATACTGAGCGAGAAGATGGAGCAGGCCAGTGAGGCTCTGGAGTTCGAACGTGCAGCGCGATACCGCGACAGCATATACTCGATCCGGAAACTGGAAGAAGGACAGAAGGTGGTCAAGAACGAGAGCGACCGCGATATGGACGTCTTCGCTTTTGCCGGAAACGAGAGGATGGTCTGTGCCGATGTGCTGAAGTTCCGGGACGGCATTCTGGTCGATAAGGAAGAGAGGGTCATTCACGACACCTCGGATATTGACGGGGCAAGGGAAGAGTTCGTGACCCACTACTATCTCACGGGAAATGAGATCCCGAGGGAGATACTCTGCGACAGCCCGCTGGAGTATCAGGAACAGCTGCGGCAGTGGCTCGCGGAAAGGCGTCCCGGCGCGGTGTCGATAACGGTTCCCCAGAGGGGAGAGAGAAAAGCCATCGTGGAGATGGCCTACAGCAATGCCTCAGACAGGATCAAGAGGGAGTCCGGAAGAAAGAGCAAGGGTGAGGCCGCGCTTGGTGAACTTGCCAGTATACTCGGCTTCCAGGACTATCCCGCAAGGATCGAACTGTACGATATCTCGAACTACGGCGAGGATGCGGTGGGAGGCATGGCGGTCTTCATCAACGGTGAGCCGAGGAAATCGGATTACAGGAGATTCAGGATCAAGACTGTGGCGAGGATCGATGACTATGCGTCGATGAGCGAGGTGATCAGCAGGCGCGTCGGAAGGTTCGATGACGGATCAAAGGGTTTCTCTGAAAAACCGGATCTGATCCTCCTTGACGGCGGTAAGGGCCATCTTGACACTGTGACTTCAGTCCTGTCAGATTCCTCTTTCTCGGACGTGCCGGTGTTCGGACTGGTCAAGGATGCAAAGCACAGAACAAGGGCCATCGTATCTCCGGAAGGCGAGATAGCGGTCTCTATGCACAGGAGCGTATTCAGCCTTGTGTCGAAGATGCAGGACGAGGTCCACAGGTATACCATCGAGTACGAGAGAAAGAGCCACAGCAGAAAGGCTTTCCGCTCGTCACTGCTCGACATAGAAGGGATAGGAGAAGCCAGGGCAAAAGCACTGCTGAAACACTTCAAAACTATAGAAGCGGTCAGCAATGCGTCCGTCGAAGAGCTGAAAGCAGCAAACGGAATGACGGAAAGATCAGCCCGTGCGGTATGGGAGCATTTCCATACTTGACTGGCGTCCTGACATCCATATAGAGTATATTCAGTACAGATCGATCGGAGAAAAGCATATATGAGGGTAAACACAGGCACAGCGAGAGGTATGACGCTGGAGACGCTTCCGGGTGAGGACATCGTCCGTCCAACATCCCAGAAGGCGAAGGAAGCGATCTTTTCTGCGCTGCAGTTCTTTATCCCCGGATCCACGATGCTGGATCTGTTCGCGGGAAGCGGTCAGATGGGCATCGAGGCTCTGAGCAGGGGGGCTTCTCACTGCGTGTTCGTTGATAATTCACGCGAGGCGATCGCGGTGATAAAGAAGAATCTGAACAAGACAGGACTTTTCAGATCTGCTTCTGTTGCAGAGACTGACGCTCTTAGGTACATACAGAGAAACCGCAGCAAGTTCAGTTTCATCTACGCTGATCCGCCTTACCGCAAGGACATAGCCGGAGGGCTCGTAGAGTATCTCGGGAAGATACTGGAGGATGGAGGCCATGCCGCAGTTGAGGCAGAGAAGGAGGCAGTCCTTCCCGAGGAGAGCGATGAACTGATCCTTAAAAAGAGGTATGATTACGGCAACACGTCGATCTGGCTTTATGAGAAGAAGACGGCGGAAGAGGAGGTAAATGAGGAATGAGGACTGCGGTGTGCCCCGGAAGCTTTGACCCGGTGACCAAAGGGCATCTTGACATCATCAAGCGGGCTTCCCGCCTGTTCGATAAGGTCATCGTCGTAGTTTTGCAGAATACAGCCAAGCACTCGACGTTCTCCGTAGAGGAGAGAGTGCATTTCATACAGGAATCGACCAGAGACATCGAAAATGTCAGTGTGGAATCCTATGACGGCCTCCTTATGGATTACTGCAGGTTAAGGAATGCGGTCGCGGTGGTGAAAGGCCTGAGAGCGGTGACTGACTTCGAGTATGAGTTCCAGATGTCGCTCATTAATAAGCAGCTCAACCCGGATATAGAGACTGTCTTTATTAACACTGCGCAGGAATACATGTTCCTTAGTTCCAGTGTAGTCAGAGAGGTTGCGTCATTCGGCGGGGACGTTTCACAGTTCGTGCCGGATCCGATAAGCGAAGAGATCACAAAAAAACTTGTCAAAGGCGGTGATACGATATGACCATAGATAAGATACTCGACAGGATGGATGATCTGATCAGCGAAGCGGTCTCGATGCCGCTTACCGGCAGGAAGCTGATAGATGTTGATAAGTTCCAGGATCTCGTCGATGAGCTGCGGCTCAATCTCCCGCAGGAGATAAAGGATGCAAAGGCCGTCGTGTCCGACAGGAACCAGATAATCGAACAGGCCGAGAACCAGGCTGAGGACATAATCCAGAAGGCAGAGGTCCGTGCCAGGCAGATGATCAGCGAGACTGAGATATTCAAGGCTGCAAAGAAGGCGTCTAATGATATGATCTCCGCAGCTCAGGAGCGAAGCCGGGAGAGTGAACGGCTTGCGCTGGAATTTTCCGAGAACGCGCTGAAGAAGGCTGAGGATGCACTTCTGGTGGTATTCAATCAGGTCAAGACCAAACGCTTAAGCGTAAGAGGCAACATCACAAAGGAAAAATAATCAACATTACGGTCAGGTTGATCGGGCCCGGATACGTTCCGGGTCCTTTTTTTGTGCCTTTTTTCCGAAAAAAGTGTTCAAAATTCGGTGGAAGCAGTATTGACAGTTTTTCCTAAAAAACGGATAATGTGGGTAATATTCCCATAAATTCCCCCAAAATGGTTTAAAGTGGGGGTTTTTGACAACTTCAACACAGTTTTCGACAGAAAAAAATGAGGGAAGGAGGATGCCCATGCTGTTCGGCGAGTTTTTCCACAACATCGACGGGAAGGGAAGAATGAATGTCCCGGCAAGGATGAGGGAAGATCTCGGTGAACGCTTCTGCATCACTCTCTGGTCTGATGACTGTCTCGCAGTCTTTTCCATACCTGAATGGGAGCGGA